>JAYVHQ010000024.1:0-30000 GCA_043771035.1 Candidatus Kaiserbacteria bacterium
GCCGAAGGAGTGGAATTTTTTTCTACTCAAGAAGCAGAGAATCTAAGGAGGAGGCAGGACCTCCTTCCGGACATGGTGGTGTATACCGAGGCGATGGCGACTGATCAGGAGGAGATGGTGGCGGCACGCGCTTTAGGGGTGCCGATGATGAATTATTTTGATGCGTTGGGGCTCGTGGCTAATGAATACTATTTGATTGCGGTGGCGGGGAGTCATGGGAAGACGACGACGACGGCGATGTTGGCTGATGTCCTCGAAGAAGCAGGTCTCGACCCGACAGTTATTGTGGGGTCATTGCGTAGTAAAACAGGAAGTAATTTTAGGGCGGGGAAAAGCAAATATGCGATAGTTGAAGCGTGTGAGTACAAGCGGGATTTTTTGAGTTTAAAACCTGATGTACTGGTGATTACTAACGTAGAGTACGAGCATGTTGATTATTACAAAGACCTCGGCGATGTGCAGAGTGCATTTAGGGCGCTTGCGCTCGCTGTACCTGAAGGCGGAGCAATTATTGCCGCGGCAAATACTCCAAACCTCATTCCTGTTTTGGCTGGCGTGACTGCTATCGTGGTTGATTATCAGAAACATTTGGATTTGACTATCAAATTGCGACAGCCGGGACTCCATAATAGGCAGAATGCCGCAGCAGCTGCTGCGGTGGCAAGTTTCCTCAAGATTGAATCTGAAGTAACTGTGACGGCACTGGAAAATTTTGCCGGCACCTGGCGCCGCTTTGAATATAAGGGGGACGTACTTGGAACTCCCGTCTACGATGACTATGCGCATCATCCAACAGAAATTAGAGTAACGCTGGCGGGGGTGCGCGAGCTGTATCCAAATCGAAAATTAATTGTAGCGGCTCAGACACATACCTATTCGCGGACCAAAGAGTTGTTTGACGATTTTGCAACCGCCTATGCTGCAGCTGATCAAGTCTACCTGCTCCCGATTTATGGTGCTCGTGAAGAAAATTTGTCGGGGGTAACCAGTGAACAGCTTGCTGAAACGATTGTTGCCAAAGGAACGCAGGCAACAGTGATGCAAACAGCCGCCGGGATTGCGCAAACAATCCGTGAATCACTTAATGAATCTTCGCCTGCGGTCATTGTAATTATGGGGGCAGGTGATGTGACGCAGGTGGCGAGTGAGTTGACAAAGTAGCTTGTTTACTGTTTAATATATATAAAGTAGACCTTATCCGTTATGGCAAGGGGTCTACAATGAAGAGGGACTGAGGATGGGAATGATTGTTTTGGTGGCTGTTTTGGCTTGTGATTATGGCAAGACAGAGGACGGTCGGCATGACGGGCAGACACTTGGCGACAGGTCGATTGCTCGGCTTGAAAAAGCCTTGGACTTCGCTCAGGCGCAAGCTCTTCCGGTACAGTTCGTTTTTTCGGCTGGGAAACTTGTTGAAGCGGACTCACGGCTGTGCGATTTGCAGATGCAGTATGTGGAGGCACTTGGCTTTAAGTCGCTTGTGCCGCCGCGGAGTATGCACATCTGGGGGTCAAACCCAGAACTTCAATTCTTGGCAAATACTGCCTTGAATTTTCCAGGAGCAAAAGTGGTGATTGTCAGCGAAGACTATCATCTCTGGCGCCTTGGAAAAATGGCCAAATCGCTCGGGATGAAGTCGGCAAAAGTACTCGGGGCATCGAGCCTTCGTAGCCCACCCTCGTTTGGCAATATGGTCCACGAGGTGCTGGGCGTTGGAGAGCTCTATTTGCCAACAGGGATTGTTCAATGGCTGAAGCAGATTCGCCATAGACGTCTGAGAGGGAACCTGAAATCCTGACATTTCGTCTGGTGGCGGGCGCATACCAGCGCCCGCTTTTCTTTTGTCTGATTGGATGGTAGGTTAGTTAGGTTTATTGTACTAAAGTCATCACCACGCTTTTGCATGGTTCAGTGGGTAATCCCAAATATAAATTTAGTATACTCACATTCAAATAATCAATCAATGTATCTATGTCAAACAAAACAGGAACACTCTTCATTGTCGCTACTCCGATTGGAAACATGGAGGATATTACCTTGCGGGCACTGCGGATATTTCGGGAGGTTGATTATGTGCTCTGTGAGGATACACGGACGACGGGGAATTTGACTAAGCACCACGGGGTGAAGGCGAAACTCAAGCGATATGATGCACACGCGTCCGTATCCGTTCATGAGGCAATTGTAGCTGATTTGGTCGCTGGGCAATCGGTAGCTCTGGTATCAGACGCTGGCACGCCTGGGGTGTCTGATCCGGGGGTGATGCTTGTCCGTCAAGCGCGGGCCGCGGGTGTGCGGATTGATGCGATTCCCGGTGCCTCGTCTATCACGGCCGCCATTTCGATTGCGGGTATTTCAGGTAATCAATTTAGCTTCCTCGGGTTTGTGCCGAGCAAAAAGGGACGGGAGACATTTTTTACTGACCTGGAACTCTATGACCACCCAGTAGTATTTCTCGAAGCTACGCACCGCATCCTCAAAACACTGGAGAGTTTGGTGGCAGCTTATCCGACCAGCACCTTGTATATGGGACGCGAATTAACCAAAATGCATGAAGAGATGCTCGTGGGGACACCAGCTGAGGTTTTAGAGGTTTTGACGAAGTTTAGTGTGAAGCAGAAGGGAGAGTTTGTTTTGATTTTGAGTTTATAGCGGGAGGTCCAGTGATTTTTGTCTAGGAAAGACAAAATCAGGACATTATCTAATTTTTAGGAAGAGCTTTGCTCGACCATAAAAATGGGTATGCCCTTGTGGTGAAATTCAGAATAGTCCTTACAGTCCTTTCTTCATTCAAGTTTGTTCTCGTTTTAAGTTTGTAGAGCGGACGTGGATTGCCGCGTCAACTTCGCTCCGCTCCGTTCTTCTTACAGAAGCTGTTCAGGTTATCACTCTTTTTTCAAAAGAATAGTTAACCTCTTGCTAAGTGACATTAAGTCACTCCTCACTCGCAAAGACGAATGGGGCGCGAAGTATCCCATTCGTCTTTGTGAGTGAGAAAATCTGGGAGATTTTTGCAAGACTCACCCTGTTAGTTTATGTAGCGCAGTGGAATAAACTGGTGAGTGAGGGGACAGTCCCTGTAAGGGAGGAGGTACGACGACGCGGCAATCCACCCGGGTCTTTTTGCTCATAAGTCATTCTATGGTCTAGTTTGTTATTATTTGGCTACAACCGAACCCTCGGGTTATACTAGGCTAAATATGAGCAAAGGCACGATGGCATTTCTATTGGGTATTCTACTTATCCTCCTTCCGTACCTCGGGATTCCTTCGGTATGGAAGCAATACACCTACGTGGCGCTCGGTATTATTCTGGTGCTTTTAGGCTATACCCTGAGGCGGGCGCAATACTTTAGAGAGATAGATCAAGGCAATGGTGAGCGTAGTGGCGAGACTTTTGTGGAAACCACGCAAAACATGTTTGCTCAAACTAGAGAGGAGTAATGTTATCGCTAATCAAGCCCCGTTATCTTTTCTAAAGTGGTGTGCTCGTCGCACATGTATAGTAGTGCCATCCCCAAATAACCCCACCCCAAAGTAAGCCCGTCTTTGAGGTAATGGAGCAAATGTAAATTACTCCGACAATCCAGGGTTTAAGAATCTGGATTGCCACGCTGAGGCTCGCAAAGACGGAACGAGTGACTGTTTGACGGTTAATTTGGGATGGTATCAAACGGGCACGTAGGTGCCTATTTTTTGTGTACAGACAAGGCGTCTCTCGCTCTGGAGTGCGGTACAATAGAGTCATGTACAACGAAGAGCCAAAAGCTCGGCGCTTTTATGCCGTTAGTTATAATGACGATGAACCGACAGTCTCACTCGGCGCTTTTATACCTAAACGCCGGAAAACTGTTCCGCGGGCTGTTTCATTTACGCCGCAGATTGTAAAAATAAGTAACCCGGTTCCGAGCCCTTACGTCGTATCGGTAAAAGTAGTGACGGTTTTTTTGTCAGTGACGCTGGTACTCCTGGTGTCATTTTTAACAGCCCCTTTTGTACAAGAGAACGCGCCGCGGGCCTTGGCGCAAATTTTTGCTACGACGTTAAAGGCCGCTCCAGTCATTGTTGAAAATCCCTATACCAAAGCCCAGACCGCCCTCACTTATGGTGTCCAAGTGTCGTTTAGCCAGCCAAACTTTTTTTCCGAAACTCGGGATTCGTTTATTCGTGATGCCAAAACATTTATCGAAGCAGATTTGACTACGATGCAGTTGCGGTATTTTAAAGAGGGGGTTCTTGAAGTACAGGTGCCTATTTTAGCCAAGGGCGCGAAAGGTTCGTGGCTCGAGACCCCAGCCGGTTTGTATGAGGTGAAATCAAAAAAAGAAAAACTCTTTTCATCATTTGGACAAATGTACACCCCGTGGAGCATTACGTTCCAAGGAAACTTTTTAATTCACGGCATACCATACACCGAAGACGGTACTAAACTGCCGACGGAATTTATCGGTGGCGGTATCAGATTGAGTGACGCTGATGCCAAAAATATATTTAGCCTGGTCACTCTCGACACGCCGGTATTGGTCCATGCGGTACCTATCACTCCCGATGCCTTTTTATACGAACCAAAAGTCCCTGAACTTGATACTCCGCACTACCTGATTGCTGATATCGAGAGTAATACTGTACTAGCGAGTAGTGATCTCGATAGTGAAGCGCCGATAGCCTCACTGACGAAGCTCATGACGGCTTTGGTCGCCTCTGAGTACATAAATCTCGATGCCAGAGTCTCTGTAGCGCAACCGACATTTGTGCAATCGCTTATCCCGCGCCTCAATGGTCTGGGTACCGTATCGATGTACAGCCTACTGCAGTTATTATTGGTTGAATCTTCTAACGAAGCGGCGGATGTGATTGCTGACCAAGTGGGTCGAGCAAACTTCGTGCAGTATATGAATGAAAAAGCGAAGTCAATTGGACTGACACATACGAGCTTTGCTGATCCGTCAGGTATTAGTGCTGGTAACACTTCAACCGTGCGTGACTTGCTCGGTCTCATTACCTATATCTATAACACCCGGCAATTTATTGTAGATCTCACCGCTAACCAAGATTTACCCACAGCCTATGTCAGTGGTGAATTTGGTACCCTCAGCAACTTTAATGAAGTCCGCGGACTCGACAACTTTATCGGCGGGAAAATTGGCGAGACTACCGCCGCCGGACAAACATCAGTGACCCTGCATACAATAAAAGTAAAAGGGACAGAGCGGGTAATCGCTATTGTCTTGCTGGGGTCAGATAGCCGTAATGCTGATGTGACGGAACTACTTGGGTATGCTACCGAACGCTTTGGAAATTAGGAAGTAAAACTCAAGACACAAACCATACACTCAACAGCTTTCCGTCTTTGCGAAACACGAAGTGAAGCGGAATGTTGTGGCAATCCACGTCCGTCCAGAAACGAATACCGAATTATCGGAAGTGGGTACGGGCGCAGGAGCGCTCGTATTTATTTGCTATACTGTAGCTACTTATGAGTTTCGACCCCGAAAAAATTACCTTCTTTGCCAAGACCGATGCGCGGGGTAAAAATGTATCATTTGGTATTAAGGCTCGTGACCGCCAGCGTCACATGTATATTGTCGGTAAGACCGGTATGGGTAAATCAACCCTGCTCGAGAATATGGCCGTGCAAGATATTCAAAACGGCGAAGGAATGGCTTTTATCGATCCGCACGGTTCAGCTGCTGAACTCTTGCTCGAATACATTCCCGAACACCGTATTAACGACGTAGTCTATTTTGCGCCGTTTGATCTTGAGCACCCGATCTCGTTTAACGTCATGGAGGATGTCGGGCATGACAAACGGCACTTAGTAGTGTCGGGCTTGATGTCGACCTTTAAGAAAATTTGGGTCGATGCCTGGAGTGCGCGTATGGAGTACATCCTTACCAACGCCCTTTTGGTATTAATAGAATACCCTGACACCACCTTGCTCTCAGTCAACCGAATTTTTAATGACAAAGCCTACAGACTAAAGGTGGTCGACTATTGTACTGACCCAGCGGTAAAATCATTTTGGGTGGATGAATTTGCGAACTACACCGAGCGGTTTGCTGCCGAAGCCTTGCCAGCGATTCAAAATAAAATCGGGCAGTTTACCGGTAATCCATTAATCCGAAATATCATCGGACAGCCACATTCCAGTTTTGATTTCCGTAAATGTATGGATGAGAAAAAAATTGTCATCATGAACCTCTCCAAAGGTCTAGTAGGGGAGACCAATGCCAACTTGCTCGGGTCCATGCTCACCACCCGCATTTACCTGGCAGCGATGAGTCGGGCGGATATCCCTGTAGCCCAGATGAAACTCATGCCGAACTTTTACTTCTACGTGGATGAATTTCAATCATTTGCGAACGCGACCTTCGCTAATATTCTGTCTGAGGCCCGTAAGTACCACCTCAACCTGATTATTGCCCACCAGTACATCGAACAAATGGAAGAGGAAGTGCGCGACGCGGTGTTTGGAAACGTGGGAACAACAATTTCGTTTCGGGTCGGACCCTTTGACGCCGAAACCTTGGAAACTGTTTTCACACCTCGTTTTCTCGCGGCCGATTTGGTGAATCTCGGGTTTGCTCAGATTTATCTGACACTCATGATTGACGGTATTGGTTCTCAGCCATTTTCAGCCAGAACTCTTGATCCAATTTTACCCCCGTCCATTTCATATAAAGACATGGTAGTCGCTGCGTCACGTCGTAATTTTACCAAGCCTCGCATTGAGGTCGAAAAAATCGTCACCGATTTACATACTCCTGCGAAAGTGGAAAAGACAGAAAAAAAAACGCCAAACCAAAACCCTCAACCCTACGTGAAGCCAGTAGCGACCACAACATCGACGCCCGCGAACTCAGGTAGTGCGCAAGCGTACCCACGAGCCGCTACTTTGAGCGCAGCACCAAAAAGCGACGAGACCACTAAGACGTTAATCACAGTACCCACCCCTGCACCAACCTCCGTCTTTGCGAGCCCCCAGGCGCGGCACTCCACGTCGTCAGCGATTAGTTCATTAGCTACTGCGCCTGGCAAATTAATGTCTGCGCCTAGTAAAGAAATCATTGAAACTCCGTCCGTCCTTGCGAGCTCGCCAGCGCAGAAGCCCCTGTCCCACCAAGCCCCAGCCTCCATTTCGGCTCTGGGAGCGCAGAAGTCTACATCGTCACCCGCGTCCGACCAAGCCCCTACGTCCGTCTTTGCGAGCCCTCAGGCGCGGCAATCCACGTCATCCGAAATAATGAACCCGCACCCAAAACCTTCGTACAACAAGCAAGCCTTTCCATCACTCAAATCCTCGCTTAGTCCAGCTGCCAAGGGTGACTTTAGTCAGAGAAAAAACCATACTCCTAAACCTCCTGCCGCGCCTAAAACTGAAGACCTCCGTTCAATATTGGCAAAAATAGCCCAGCAGTCAAATAAACCCGATACAAATAACAAAGACGTATCCAAAAAAACGACCGCGGTAACAGCTACTGATACCACCCACACTGAACCCTCTCCCTTTAAAAAAATAGAAACCACTATCAGCCCACTGCAAGCAGCGCTTGCCCAGCTTAAAAAAGTTGATGCTGAAAATATCCCCCGGGTACTTCCGCCACGACCTTTTCCGTTACCAACTTCCTTTACGCCAGCTTCAGTCGTAATTAAAACCGAAGCGGAAAATCTCCACTTTGAAATTGAAACTGTTTTTGCCAGTCTAGAAAATAAATCAGCTACCGCAGTCACGCCACCTTCGGTCTCGTCAGCGCCCGTAAGTAGTAAAGTAGGCGAGCAAAGCGGTGCGGGCGTATCGCCATCGTCCTTGACGACAAACCCATCAACCCCCGAATCAGGCCTTGACCCCAAGCACCTAGCCCGCATCCTGCGCCCCACCGCCCCCGAACGCTCACCCTTCCGATAAACACGCGAAAGCCCCGCCCCGCCCATCCGTCTTTGCGAAACATGAAGCGAAGCGCAATGTTGCGGCAATCCACGTCGTCACTCAGACGTAACTAATCCATCCACAATTTAGTACTATATACATATGCCCGAATCAGATTCTTCAGCGCTTCCTAAAACGAGTATTCCAAAAATCATTCACTACATCTGGGTCGGCGGCAAACCTCTGTCGCCACTAGCCGAACGTTGTTTGGCGTCTTGGAAAACATACCTACCTGATTACGAACTTAGACTTTGGAACGAGTTAAATAGTCCGATGAACCATCAGTATGTGAAAGAAATGTATGCCCAAAAGCAATGGGCCTTCGTCTCCGACTACATCCGTTTTTGGGCCTTAAAAAATGAAGGCGGTCTCTATCTCGATACCGATATGGAGGTATTCAAATCGCTTGATCCACTGCTGGGTGGGGGCGGATTTGTGGGACGTAGTCAGTCAGGTCAGATTGAGTCAAGTATCATCGCGGCCCCCCAGAACGCTGATTTTGTAAACCAAGCGCTCAAATTTTACGACACGACCACAACCTACAGTATTGCCGATACCTCACCCTTGGTCTTAAGTAACGCTATCGCGGACACCCTTTCTCCCGTGACGACCTATGACTACCTCTATTTCTTCCCCTGCGCCGAAGGGGAGCGATGTAATCCAAAGAAACTAGCTAACGCCTACGCCCGCCACCACTGGGCCGAATCCTGGGTTCCCTACGCTAAAACGAGAAAATTATTGCGCCGGGTAGGATTGATGAAGTGGCTAAAATTGATAGTAAAAAAATAAATTTAGTAGTGATAAATTATCACCAAAATTTACTACCGCGGAAGTAATCATTTCTATTAAGGAGTTCATTCAGTTCTTTTTTTGACATGGTAAACAAATCTGAACTGAGGCCTGTTGGAGGTAATGTTACGTCGCCAGAGATGTCTTTGTAATGAATGGAATAGATGTTCGCTGGAGTGTCATGGGTAGTACGATCTGCTTCGGCATGCGCAATTAATATTTCGTGAGCTTTTTCCGAGATTCGAGGAGCTCCGATATCGAATTTTAAACCAAATTTTTCAGCGTAAATTTCAAATAAATCGGATATTTTCATTGCCTTAAGTGCCGGTACGACACTTACTCCTGTTCTTTGTAGTGCATATTCAATACAATCTACAGCGTCCTCCCCCTCAATCATAAATCTAGTCATATCCGCTCCATACAGTTTTAACTGGTAGTTATTTTCAATTGAGTCCCAAATTAACGGGATGACTGAGCCTGTGGAATTAAATACGTTCCCATAAATGACTGATGATAAAAGTGTCTTTTCCCTTTCAGCATTAATTATAAATAATTCACCCCCTACAAATTTCATAGCCCCGTACAAGGTTGTTGCCGCTCGACTTTTGTCACTAGAAATAAAAGTAGCGGCTTTCATGTTGTGCTCGAGGGCCACACGTCGTGAGTTGACGGCGCCGATAATAATCGTATCAATAGCTTCCTCGATATTTTGATCAACTGCCTCAATTTGTTTAAGTGAAGCAGCAAAAATACCAATAGTGTGCCCGGCACTCGCTTTATGAAGTCGTTCATAGTTTTGAACGTTTCCGATGATACATTTTACTTTCGGAAATTGCTTTTTAATGAAGTAATGTTTAGCTTCGTCTCGACTGTAGACGGTAATTTCATTATCCTTGTAGTATCGTTTGATGAGGTGTTTACCAATAAAACCTGCTCCACCTGTGATGAAAATTTTTTCGCCTTTTAGCATACTGTATTACGAATTATTGAAGCTAGTATATCACTTTAAACCTGACTTCGCCTAACTGAAATAGCTTTTTTAGCCATATACCTTATGGTAAACTTTTAATTATATGAAAACAGTCTGTATTACTGGAATAGGTGGCTATTTAGGCCTTGCAACAGCATATAAGCTGGTAGAGGCGGGATATAGAGTAGTTGGAATAGGCAGCAATGCAGTACGACCAGTAAATCTTCCCGAGGCGGTCCTGTACGCGAGTATTGATATTGGTGATATAGAGTCACTAACACAATTTTTTACTGATAATCAAGTAGCAACGGTCTATCACTTTGCTGCGATAAAGTATGTGGGAAAGTGTGAAGCCGAACCAGCTCTCTGTTACGAGATTAATACAAAAGGAACTGAAGCGGTTTTGTCAGCAATGAAAACAGCTCAAGTGCCACACATTGTGTACGCATCTACGTATGCGGTCTACGATTGGTCAGGCGACCAAGTCATGTTGACTGAAGCCACATCAACTATTCCTGCGACTGTGTATGGTAATTCAAAATTACAAAGTGAAATTGCTATCAATGAGTCATGCAAAAATGGAGAAATTTCTCAGTATCATATTTTGCGGTACGGAAATATTGTGGGAGCGGTACCAGAGCTATCTACCTGTACTCCGCAAAGCTTCCTTGATAAAATGGTCGTAGCTAGTAAAACTGGTGAGACGATTTCGCTCAATGGTGGAGATTACAGTACTATCGACGGCACGGTAGCTCGAGATTATGTTGATATACGAGATGTGGCTCAGGTGAATGTACTTATGCTATCGCACCCAGAATCAGCTACATATAATGTATCGAGCGGTGAAGCAACAACACTTAAACAGCTGATAGGATTTTGTGAAGTGTCGTCAGGTTCAAGAATTGCACTTACGATTAATCCAAAAACTGGTAACGAACCATCTTCTATCACTATCGATAATAGCTTAATCAGTAGTAAACTGGCTTGGCATAAAGCACATTCGCTACCTGACACTGTAGGGTCACTTGTAGAAAAACTAGCTTCCTAATGTCGCAATCTCTTTAGCCGCCAAGTCAAAAAATTGCCCCGTATCCCACGCAATGTACCCAAGTTTAGTTAGGTCGTAGACCATTACTTTTGCCGCCTCAGCGGCAGAAATCATAAACAGTACTTCTTCGGCAGGTATATTTTTTTCTTTGACGACAACTAGCCCTTTTTGGGTTAATTCGGCATATACCTGCCACGCGTCAGATGATGGTCCAGAAATGAAGGTTGTTGATTTACCAAGTTTGATATCCGAAAATCGTTCAATGTTTGATGTAATGATAACTATGTGTTTGGTATCGAGGTAATTTTTGATAGCCTGAAAATTAATGTTGGGATTATATCTCGGATGAAAACAAACAGCATCCCCGTAGGTTTTATCGGTACGGAGAAATGATTTCAACATAACTTTGAGTGGTACCCAGATACGCCACTCGAGTCCAATACCTTCACACACGAACTCAGTTTTTGTTTTTTTCACAAACGTGTGTGGGTAGCAGAACAGAATGTTGTTGTCCTGTCCGCCTTTCATCACAGCTTCCAGTTTCTGAGCAAACGCCCGGTCGTAGCGAAAATGCCAGTTGTTAAAATAAATACTCGAACCGAGTAAATAGCCAAAAGTTCCTTCACCAACCCGAATAATTGAGCGATCAGTTTGAGTAATGGCCGCGATAGTCTGTGGGCCAGATAAAAATTTATAGTTGGCATATTCGCGAATACGGGAATCGGCAATAAACTTCCAGTATAGTTTGGTGCGTAAAAAGGTAAAAACCAAAATGGGATTATCGAGAAATTTTTTGAAGCGTTGTGACCACATATACTTATTTTACAAACGCTCGAATAATCCGCATTTTAACATAGATCCAAAAAGCGGGGGACAGGTACAGACTGCGTCCGTTGGCCTCGCTGATAATAGTAGGAATTAACCGTAGCTGCTCTGTGAGAGTGCGAGTGCGGAAATTTAAGCCAGTAGCACCGTACCCCGGGGTGAGTGTGGTTACAATTGGTTCATAGTAAAACCAGGTATGAGTACCTAGTTCACTATAAAATAGCCATTCCTCAGCTTGTTTAATGAGGGTAGGGAAGCGCAGTTTGTGAGTGCCATTATTAATCAAGGCCGTGCTAATACAATGGGTAGCATCACCTTTGAATCGGCGGATGATCAGGTAGTCCCAGATGTACGAGTACTGTTTTTTATTCGTGCCCGTAGTAATTGGTGTAGTGCTATCGGTACCGCGGGCAGTGACAATCCATGGGGAAGAGTTAGTCCCAATAATTGCTGATAAATCAGTGAGTGCGTTAGGTGTCAACGTATCATCATCATCGAGGAAAATCACCCAGTCACTGTGTGACGAGATGTTATCGAGTCCACGATTCCGACTGTAGTTCACCCCTCGGTTCGCATCATTTTCTAAAATATGAATCCGACCATCACTAAGAGCACTAATCGCATCAGTTGCACCATCACCCGGATTATCATTTAGGATAATCAGCTCCCAGTCAGTGACCGACTGCGCCACCACAGACGACACTGCCTGCGCTAATTCAGTTGGCCGTTTGTACGAAGGAGTGATGATAGTAAACATGGTGTGATAGTAAATTACGCGACCTAATTTTTTACACCCCAGATGCCCATGTAGTAGTCGCCCTGGTCGTGTTTAGTGCCACCAAATTCCAGAGTCCAGCTTGGGAACTGCTCTTGCCACCATGTCTTGGTGCGAACGTGCCACATATTCTGGTGCCACGGAGTATCTTCACTCCAGCATTCAGAAAATGCCAACACTGAACCTGATGGAGCCACCTTACAAATTGCCGAGCATATTTTTTCAACTTCTTGATCCCGCAGGTGACTTAGTACACAGCCGGTAATAAAAATTGTTGGTTTGGTTAGGGTGAGGGTAGGGAGGAGTTCCTCGGCAAAGCCTTGGTGCCAGATAATATTTGGATAGGTTTCTTCTGGATAAGCTCGTTTAGAGATATCAATTGCTGCTTTTGAAGGTTCCAGTGCAATTACCTCATGTACGAGCGGGTGTACTGAGGCAGATACCCAGCCAGTACCACTACCAATATCTACGGCTGTCTTAACGCTAGGATGTTTTGCAAGCAGGTCGCGGATTCGGAAATCAGGCCAGTTGATACGATCTTCTTTTATATTTTTATACCCGGCGTCTCGGTCTTGCTCGAATGCTTGAGGCGAAGTGTAATAGGCATCGTGACGTCGAAAGCTTCCAGTCCGGCTTTGTATCCAACCACTCATTTTTTTAAGTATGTCGTAAATCATATTGTGTATAGATAATAATTAAATTTTTTTACCAAGCCAGAACCGTAGGTGTCGATAAAACCATTTGGCAATGATACGGATATTTTGGGTGGGGTGTAAACTATATAATACACGCCGCAGGGGATAGGGGAATGGGTTTGCCACCACTGACTCGTAGATTTTTTCAAAGCGTTTAATCTGCTGGGCAAGCTCGTAGTTATCGGCAAAACGCTGACGGGCATTGTTCGATTTCCCGTGGTAGTAAGCTGTATCTTGTTGTAATTTCTGTAGTTCAGCGGCGTATTCGTCGATGGTCGTAAGCACTTTACCACCATTTCCAATACACTCGATGTGACCGTTATTTACCTCTGATACATGGCTGACAATCGGTAGGCCAAAATACATCCCTTCGGCCATGGCTTGGGAGTTTACTTCGCCGTCCTTGCGACCATGGGCGTAGACATTAAGGGTTGATAAGAATTTAAAGATAATGTTTGAATCTCCGGTTTCTGGTAAGAAGGTAATATGTGTAATACCTAAATCGGCAGCTTGTTTTTGGTAGAGGGTACTTCCTCCGAGCATGAGGAACCAGTTATTTTCATTTTCAATTGCCTGGTAGGCGGCAAGTGGGAATGGGGAGAAAATGCTGTCAGCGGCTCGTTGGTGCATACCAAACACAAACTTATTTTCCAGAGATAATTCTGCTCGGTAGGTACCATAATCTTTTGGTTCGATATCTATTGGTAGAGAAATAATCTCAATGCGCTTCCCGTCACCACCACTTTTTTTCCATCTGTCTGCGCTCCACTGACAAATATGGAGCGACCGCGCGATATTGTATTGGTTATCACAGCCTGCCTTGAGGGCTATAATTTCGAGGATTGGTGTGTGGCGAATTTTAGTAAAAGGGTATTCCGGGTGACCTGCTCGTCCGGTTTGGATTACGTCGTAGTTGGCTTCGTTAAATTTTTCCCAGAAGTCAGTGTCAATCCAAGTTTGGTAGGGGTGTACCATATCAACCGTTCCGACTGAGAACTTAATGAGATTGATGCCATGTGCCCGCATGTACTGTTCGCGGTATGGATTAGTGCTCGGGTAAACATAGTCGCTCCCGCGAAACGGGGAGCTGTCACAGTAATAGTAATCAACTGCAAATCGTGTTTTGTCTAAATTAGCTGCAATGATCTGTAAAATTTTCTCCGTACCTCCAGCAGAGAGTCCGCCATATTTTACAAACGCAATTTTAATTTTAGGAGACTGATACTGAGTTAGGACTGATTCTGGATGATCAGTTGAAACTAAAATAGTTTGTGGAAGCCCAAATTTTTTACCCGCCTCAATATCCGAAGCACTGTCTCCGATTAATATTGATTGTGCGACATCAATAGGGTACTTGTTTGCTGCTTGACGCAGCAGGCCATCATTTGGTTTTCGACAATCACAAGTGCCACCTAAATGCGGGCAATACAATACATCAAGGATGGTAATTCCGTTTTCTTTAAAGGTGGTGACCATGTGGGCGTGAATAGAACGTAGCGTATCAATGGTCATTTTTCCGAGCGCTATGCCTTGTTGGTTTGTTACCACAATAAACTCAAACCCTTCACGAGTAAGGGTTTTAAGTACCTCAAAAATTCCGGGATTAAATACAAAGTCAGACACTTTGGTTATGTACTCATGCTGTGGTGCACTGACGTTGATAACACCATCTCGATCGAGAAACGCAATCTTTTTATTTTTGACGTTTTTCATTACGGGCGTAGAGGTGGTCAAAGTAGTCTTGGAAGTATTTAGTTAAGAGGTGCAAAATGGCATGATGAACACTTTCCACAACCGTGTAGTTACCTGGTTCGGTTTTGATAACAATTTTAGCGTCAGCTAACTCATTAAGTCTACCGCCGTCAAATCCAGAGAGTCCAATCACGGGTACGTGGCGGGATTTGGCTAGTTCTACCGCCTTGATAATATTTGGTGATTTGCCGGAACTACTGATCGCAATAATACAGTCCGTCTCTTGGAGATAGTTTTGCAAAGGTCCTGCAAATACCATATCAAATCCCACATCATTAGCCCAGGCAGACATCTCTTCCTCGGTTGACGGCAATCTGATGGCCTGGAAACGTCTCGTGTGACCTTCAAGGTTGTGACTGAAGACCGTTTTATTAAAATCACTTACCCAGTGAGTCGCAATAGCTAGTGATCCACCGTTCCCAAAGATATAGATCTTACCGTCACGCTCGAAGACGGACTGCAGAATATGGGCTGCTTTGGCAATTTCATCGGCTGGGGCATTTTTGAGGTGGACACACACATCCTCCATAAAGTCTTCGATAAATTTATGCATGGTGTGAAAGTGAATTGAATAATACATCTGCTCCTGATTGAGAAAAATCAAAATCAATTTCCTTGAACCCTTCCATCCCGAGTTTCTCTGCTTGAGCCTTCAGTCCGGACCCAATCACAGCGTGAGTTTCTGGCGGGGCGATAAAGAAGAGACAGCCACCACCACCAGCCCCCAGCACCTTACCACCCCAGGCGCCTAATTTTCGCGCTTCGGTATACAGTTCATCAATTGCAGAATTTGATATTGCACCAGCGAGACTCTTCTTGCGCTCCCAGCCTTCGTGGAGCATCTCCGCCATACCACGCATGTCACCAGCAATCAGTTTATCTTTAAACACCAGCACTGAATCCGACATTTGTTTGTAGGTTTCAAATTTTTCAGCCATCGATGTTTTTTGCTCACTGAGCACAGTGCTAGCCGAGCGCGTAATGCCGGTAAAAAACAACACGGCATGATCTTCCAAATCAGCTCGTACTTTGTAATCAATAAAAATTGGGTCGACATCGACGGTGCCGTCGGGATTAAATTGAAACACATTAAATCCACCGTAGGCCGAAGCAAACTGATCTTGCTTACCAATTGGTTCTTTGAGGATATCAATTTCAATTTCGCAGGCGAGTTCAGCAGCTTGTTGTTTATTAATCGCGACACCATGATGCGCGTTGATGGCTTTGAGGAGGGCGACGGTAAAACTAGATGAAGAACCGAGTCCGGTGTTGCCCGGTAAATCAGCAAACGAGGCAATTTCCAGCCCTGGCTCAACCACATTTAATCTCAGCATCGTCTCGCGAAAACGGGAATGTTTAAACTCTGACGGATGGCTAGCTTTTTCGGTCTCCAGGTACTTTATAACAAAGCTATCTAAGAGACGTCCGTAATTAATAACGCTATACACGTGCTTATCAATGGTTGAGGAAATAACTCTACCGGGGTATTTCTCATAAAAATCTTTAATGTCGGTTCCTCCACCAACAAAGCTAATGCGAAGTGGCGCGCGAGTGATTATCATATTATTGTTTGTTATTAGTACAGACTGCTACTATAAACCGGGAACGTTCAAGCCAAGCTGGATCGTTCTTGAGAATAATGTCAGACGCTTCCAGTTCAGGTTTAATCCAATTAATGATTTTGAGTTTTATAGTGTTGTTTACTTTGTACGGGATAATTTGTTTAAACGTAAATAAAATTGGGTTTATAATTTTCCAAATAAAGTGGTCATTATAGACTGGAGTTCTCTGTCCGTAGAGGCTAAGCAGAGTAAAATATTCCGAGAGAGCTGCTCTAAATTCAGGTATAGTCATTTCAAAAACATGGTGTGGATTGATTGGTTTTTTTGTACCTGGTGAATAGAGCGTTTTATTTGGGGTAGAGAGATAAACGATACCTTTTGGTTTTAGTACTCGTTTAATTTCCGACAAAAATTTACGCCAATCATGGAGGTGTTCAAATACCTCAAACGCTACCACAACATCAAACGTTTGGTCGGCAAACGGCATGTTCATTGAATCACCAATTGAGAATTCAATGTTAGGTTCTTGCCAATTGGCTTTAGCGTAGTCAATGGCTTCTTGAGCGACATCCACCCCGTGTACTTTCTTAAATTTTTTAGACAACGTGTTGCTACCATGACCACTACCGCAACCAATATCGAGCACAACGTGTTCAGAGTTGCCAGTGACAAAGTCATAGCGAATAATATGTTCGAGCAAGTTGTTTTTAGCTAAGGCACTTTTACTATCGAGTCGTTCGCCACCAAACCGGTTGGTATTAGTTGTTGTCATGTGTATTGTTCTTAAAATTCATCGTCTCCGGCAATGCTTGGGCTTTAGTGTAGTTTTCATGGTTCCCGATGTCAAGCAAGGTCTCGTCCATTTGGTAAACCTGCATCAGGTGACCATTCTTTAGTAAAAAAGGGAAGACATGGTGACCAAAATCGAGCACTTCATGGTCAAGTTCGGGTAAGGTGTTCAAAATACTTGAATCTATCACGTAGATGCCGGCATTGGCATAATTACTCGTAATATGGTGCGGTTGGGGTTTTTCAATAAAGTTACTGATAACGAGTTCATCATCATGTTCAATTATGCCTTTTTGTTCGGGGTGGTGTTCATAGTAGCTCGCGATAGTCACTTGGGCCTTTGACTGCCTGTGGTGATCAATCAATTTTCCGTAATCGATATCAGTGAGATTGTCACTGTAGATTACCAAAAATGGTTCATTGCCACTGAGCCATGATTGATTGTCTCGGATTGTGCCAGCGCTCCCTAGTAGCTCTGGCTCATATATAGTACTAATAGAGAGTCTGTTTGGTTGCGTTGTTTGATACTGTGCTATAAATTCCTCCATTTGTGCAGGTAGATAGTGGGTGTTAATCCGGATATCGGTAATACCGTGAGCTGCTAAATGATCAAGGTGGTAGCCCAAAAGTGGCTTACCCGCAATTGGTACTAGTGGCTTGGGGGTTGTTTCGGTCAGGGGGCGCAAACGTGTTCCGAGTCCGGCAGCGAGGATAAAGGCTTTCATAGTTATTTTTTAAGAGATTTCCACGCGGTTTCGATAATGTCCGTAATCTCAGTGTACTGCGGTTGCCATGACAATTCCTGCATAGCCCGGCTGGCGTCTGCAATCAAGCGTGACGGGTCACCAGCTCTGCGATCTTTCTCAGTATAATTTAATTTTTCGCCCGTTATTTTTTCAGTAGATTCAATTAGTTCGCGAACGGAGAACCCTTTGTTAATACCAAGGTTGTACTGTGTGCAGACTGGGATGGTGTCGAGTACCTGGAGAGCACAAATGTGGGCTTGTGCTAAGTCAACAACATGTATGTAGTCACGGATACCCGTGCCGTCAGGGGTAGGGTAGTCGGTACCAAATATATAAAATATTTCCCGTCGCCCCAGTATTGTTTCCAGAATTGAAGGAATGACGTGAGTTTCGGGAATATGGTATTCACCAAGCTCACCTTCATGGTCGGCGCCGGCAGCGCAAAAATACCTGAATGAAATTGAAGAAATTTGGTAGGCTGTGAAATACTCTTTAAGCATTTCTTCCATGGCTAGTTTGGTGCGACCGTATGGATTGGTGGGATTTTTTGGGTGTGTTTCTTTGATGACCTCACTTTTAGGCTCACCATAGACTGAGGCTGATGAGGAAAAAATAATCTTTGCGCAACCACTGTGACGCATAGCTTCAAGCAAGTTGTAGCTACCGACTACATTAGTGCGGTAGTATTTGGCAGGGTCAGCCACCGAGTCAGGCACATTTGCAATAGCGGCAAAATGGAAAACAGTATCGGGTTTTAATTCTAAAAACTTTTCAGTTAACTGCGCAGCGTCACAGATATCTAATTCATGATACTGAACATTGGGACGAGTGAGAATATTTTTCCGTGACTGCGAAAAGTTATCGATGACGTGAATCAGTACATCATTTTGTTTGGCGAGTAGTTTAACCAGGTGTGCTCCAATGTAACCAGCGCCACCGGTAACAATTATATTTCTCATATTTTTTTAATTAGATTTTTAAGACGTTTCGGGATAGCATTATTAATAACGTAGAGTGCATGTTGATGATCGTGGTAAAACTTTTGCAACCAATTTCGTTTGTCGGGGAATTGTGTAGGCCACTGATAGTCCCAGATATCAAGCCAATAAAGATTTTCTACTCCGTATTCCGTCATAAATTCAATTGATTTGGAAGCGTGCCATTTTGAAGCGTCTGGTTTAAGTACGCACGGTTTATAACCAGTCAACCATTCAGGTGGTACCGGAGCCAGTTCTAAACCTATTTCGTCTTTGGTTGAGAGATATTTATTGTTAAGAATAAGTGATTTTAAAAATACTGGCTGAGTGTATTTTCCAAATTCAAGAAGTTTAGCCCAGCGCTGCTTACGTTGCATGCGGGCAAAATCCATAAATTGGTAGTGGAGCACTTTAATGTGAGGGATACTAATCGCCTTAAGAGCGAGGCTTTCTGGAATAATCGATAGGTGAGCAAACCCCGGCTCAAAATTTACCTCACGGTCATCAATAAACGCAAACGGTCGATCAAAATTAGTCCACATTGATCCTTTATCATTTCGGTACTCGCGTTCACTGCGCCATAACTGTACCCATTGGAATGAAAAAGAAGTGCCCGGAGCTTTGTCCTTAATCATTTCGTTAAATACATCAAAGTCTAGAATGTTAGCTGAGAATATCTCGTCAGCAGCTAAGTGTGCGATGAAGTTGTTACCTTCAAATTTTCTTGCCGCTTCAAGCAAGATTTGTCTCCGGTTTCCTTCATCGTATGATTTTGCCTGGTTAGTAAAATATGTTACCTTAGGGAATTTCTTGTAAATATTAGGTGTTTCGTCAGTACTGTTTTCATCTGCAATAATAATATGATCAAAAAACTGGCTGGCACACGTTAATGTAAACTCGAGAATCCATTCTTCATTTTTCACCGGTATAATCAGTATTTTTTTCATGATGCAAAGGTATTCTAAAGTATGAGTAGTTAGTTTGTATACAAGGTATAACAAGAGTAAGGACATTTTTGTTACAGAGAAAGTCGTAACATGAAATTATAGAAAATCAATACTATTTTATTTTTAAATTGTTAGTGTGTTTGAAAACCACACTACTCTAGTTTGTATGATATCATCAATATCAATTGAAATAATATAACATTGCTATGAAATTACTCAATAAACTAAATAATGTTCATCTCTATAGCACCCGACTCTTGATTGAACGGTTGTTTGACTCGACCTTTGGGTTATTTCTATTTCAATATAAGAAAAAAGACAATTTGTTTAATTGGTTTTACAATAGTCTTAAATATCACTTAGTTCAACTCAGTGATACCAAGGATCGGTTCAAACCCTACAACTACTATGAATTTGGAGTAGCTGAAGGGGGTTCCATGTTGCTCTACATGTTGGCGGTAAAAAAGTTTTGTCGAGATTATGATATGGATATATCAAAATTTCATATCTATGGGTTCGATAGTTTTGAGGGTTTGCCTGAGGCACAAGAGGGAGACAAGCGATACGGTTGGTCAAAAGGTGAAATGTCGTGTTCGTCTGACCTGATTGAGGAAAAAATCAAGCGGGCAAATTTCCCCCGAGAGAATGTACATTTCGTGAAAGGATTTTATAGTGAATCACTCACCCCTGAATTAAAGGCTTCTTTCAAAAATAATCCCCCGGCCCTTATTAATATGGATGCCGATTACTATAGTTCAACTATTCAGGCTTTGTCATGGATGCGAGATTTATTGCCAAGTGCGGCATTATTTCGGTTTGATGATGTTTGGGCTTTTCATGGTCATCCAGATAGAGGAGTCCATAAAGCTATTAGTGAATTTAACAATCAGGACAAAGGGACCCTTACGAGTTTCCCAATCCTTGGTTTAGGTGGATTTGTGTATATCTTTGCACGTAAAGAATTTGAATACGAGTAATAACCAATCAACACTATGTATAGTGTTTTTTGTTATAAAAATTATTTTGCTTCTGATGCATAGTATTTATTTGATACCATATATCAATCGCTTAACTATTGTCTTAGCTTCGTTACGGATTTTGTTATATTGAATGACTTTCTTAAAGGCGTATTTTCTCAGCCCGGGCTCGATTAGGTTTTCTTTGGCGTCAACAATCATTTGCGTATAGTTGGGAATGTATTGACTAATATGAGTTTTTTCTCCGGCAACATACAGATGTTCGATATCATAGTTCAGGGCCCGCACCACAAAGTCATAATCCATTTTTTCGTAGGTACCGTAGCGTAATTCAATCACTGTGCGCTCGAGTGGTTGTTTATTATTAGGGCGAGTACTGGCTCCTTTACCTTCGTTCAGATAGTACCCGAGACTGCCTTTCGTCATCCCGGGTTTGCCGTGGTATGCCAATCGAATCGCTAAATCAAAATCCGCTCCTGATTTTAGTTGCTCATCAAACATTCCTGCTTTTTCAGTGAGTGACTTTCGAAACGCCATAAATGGGCCTAAGAGCATTGAACGTTTGAACTCCTCGGGTTGGCTTTGGTATTTTGAAAAATCAAACCACGAACCATTTTTGGCACCAAACTTACGAACATACTGAAAATTACCGTACACAAAATCAGCTCCTTCGTTCATGGCTGCTACTTGGAGCTCGAGTGAGTTCGGGGTCCGCAGGTCATCAACATTCCAAATCGCCAATAGGGGAGCGCTCGCTTCACGTATACAACGGTTCATCGACGGTCCAATAAATACTACAGGATTAGTGATGATGTGTTTAATACGTCCCGGGTATTTGGCTTGAAAATCCCGAACCCATCCGAGCTCTTCTTCATCAGGTTCATTGTGGTCAAGCACAATTTCAATTTGATTAAAAATTGTTTGGTTTGGCAGCTCATCTAAAAAAAGTTTTAGATACGGCTTCATCTTATAACAAGGCGTAATGGTGCTGATGAGTAGGATAGACATAATGTTAATTGGCAGTGTTCATTTTAGCGATGATATCAGCAATTCCAGCTTCAATAGTTATCTCGGGCTTCCAGTAGTTAGTTATAAAATCATCTGCCTCGTTCCGTTTATTTTTTTGAACCTCGTCTTTGCTGATCGCTGGTTTAATAGTAGAACCTGGGAAATGTGATGCGATAATGTTTGCTACATTTAAAATGGTAGTCCATTCAAAGTTAGTAATATGCAATTCTTTATCTCGAGGGACAGTATCGTATTCTTTGGCGAGTGTCATAAGGGCCCGACAACAGTCATCAGCGTGTAAAAATTGCCGTTCCTCGGTACCATCAGTCATCATGTCAACCACACCTGTTTCTTTGGCTTTTAAGATAAAGTCAGTAATAACGTGAGATTTTTCTAGATCATGTTCAACTCCGTACACATTCCAAAACTTAACAACAAGCCCACCCATGATGTGTGTGTAGCTTTCACCTAGGGCTTTAGCTCGGCCATAGCTTGAGTACGACATGTTAGACATTTGACTTGAGGCAAACAAGAAGGGCTTCTGGTATTTTTTGAGTGCTCGGAAGGTGTTGAGCATCAAGGCGGTGTTATTATCAATGAAGTCAAACGTATTTTGATATTGAGATAAATATCTTGAGCCGCCAACGTCAAATGCTAGGAAAAATACAAAATCTGCTTGGTTTATGAGTGAGTCAAGGAGAGGGTTTTCGTATGTACGTAAATCCTGTGCTGCGTCATTAACAATGTCAAATTCCAGTACTTCATCGCCTTTGTTTAAAATATATTGTGTCAGAGCAGAACCCACCTGACCGCTTGATCCAAGAACGAGATATTTCATACGTTAATTACTAAGCTTTGTTATTTTTAACTTGCTCGGCAATCCAGGCGTAGGTTTTTTCTAGACCGGCACGTAACGGTTCGTTTGGCCGCCAGCCCAATTTTTGCTCGATAAGGTTGTTGTCAGAATTTCGTCCGCGTACACCGAGTGGCCCATCGATATGAACTAGAGAGATTTCTTTTTCAGCGATACTGGCCACCATATGTGCCAGGTCATTAATCGTTACCATTTCATCAGAACCGATATTTACAGGTCCAGCAAAGTTGGATTGTACTAACCGGCGCACACCTTCAATACATTCATCAATATAGAGAAAAGATCGTGTTTGATTTCCGTCACCCCAAATTTCTATACTTCCACCATTTTCTGCTTCAGCAATTTTTCTACACATAGCAGCCGGGGCCTTTTCTTTTCCACCGGTCCACGTACCTTGTGGGCCAAAGATGTTGTGAAAACGGGCAATACGAACATTTAAGCCATAATTACGATTATAGGCTAAATACATGCGTTCACTAAATAATTTTTCCCAACCGTACTCACTATCAGGATTAGCCGGGTAGGCAGAATCTTCAGCGCAGTTTGGATTGTTCGGGTCTAGTTGATTATGTTCAGGGTACATACAAGCAGACGATGAGTAGAACACCATCCCAATTTTCTTTTTGGCTGCAATCGAAGCTACATTGAGGTTGATGGTTGCTGAGTTATGCATAACGTCAGCATCGTGCTCACCACTAAAAATATACCCTGCACCACCCATGTCGGCAGCCAGTTGATAGATTTCATCAATGTCGGCAGTGATAACTTGGTCGCAAATTACGGGGTCTCGAAGGTCACCAATCACAAATTCATCGGCTGGTAATTTAGTATATTCGTGTTCCTTTAAATCTACTCCCCGTACCCAGTACCCCTCACTTTTTAAGCGTGTTACTAAATGTCCACCAATAAATCCTCCCGCGCCCAATACTAGTGCTTTTTTCATACCTGGCTATATTATCATGTACCTATTGTTAATCATACTTTTTATATAGCTTGTAACCAAGTACAAGTATTTTTAGTTACAAATAATGATTGCTATACTAGAGATTAAACTAAATCTATCCTAAATATGGACACAAATACACCAAAAAAGAAGATTGTTATTTCAGGAGGGTTTGATCCAATTCACCCAGGACATATCGCGATGATTGAATCTGCTGCTGAATATGGTGAGGTACATATTGTGGCCAATAGTGATGATTGGCTCATACGAAAGAAGGGTTTTTATTTTCAACCCTGGACCGACCGAAAGAAAATCCTTGAAGCCTACACGCCACATGTACATACTGTAGATGATACCGATGGTACTGTGTGTGAAGCCTTGCGCCGTATTAAGCCAGATTATTTTGGAAACGGGGGAGACAGAACGGGCAAAAACACTCCAGAGTTAGATGTATGCAAGGAACTTTGTATTGAGCCAGTGTTCGAGCTCGGCGGTGGTAAGTATAGTTCAAGTTCCGCTATTAACGGCCGACAGCGCGTCATGACTCGTTGGGGCATGTATGATGTTCTGCTTGATATGCCGGAGTTGAAGGTAAAGCTACTAACGATTGCTCCTGGTAAAAAGCTGTCACTCCAACGTCATTCTCAGCGTAGTGAGTTTTTCTTTATGCCGAACGGTGAGGTACGGATGAATTTGCCAGGCGTCTGGCATGCCCCGAGTGCGCCAGAGAATGAAGAGCTAGTTATTCTGGAAGTTCAGATTGGTGTTTCCGAAGAGCATGATATTGAGCGAATATCTGAAGAGTCTGATGATTTTGACAGTCAGGTAGAGAAAAAAATTAGTCTAAACCTCTAGCAAATTTGATCAGTTCAAACAACTCATTAGCTTGTTATCTATTAAGTAAGTAATCCTGCTGTACTAATAGGTCGATTTCGTACGGGAGATCAATTGCAGGGATAAATTTGTTATGTAGCCCATTAATTTTTTTGGCAATGAATTCCTCAATTAAATGACCCGTTTCCCGTTGCATTTGGTAGGTAGTTTTACCGTTAAATAATTTTCTACCCGATTCGTTTATCCCAGAGTATTTCGGATTGTGTTCATTTTTATCAATTCTTTTATCAAAATCATTTTGACCGTCAGCTGAAATAGATGCTGGTTCTGAGTTTATTGTGTAGTCATCTATGTAGTGCATGACAAGATAGGCAATTTCTTCCGGAATAGGATCCTCAGAAGATAGTATGCGTCTAATTTCAGCAAAAACCTCCTCAGTAGCTCCAACAGAACCAGCTAGGTATAAAATTTTGGAATCAATATTATAGGTTTGAAGAAGTTGCCCAAATTCGGCTTGAGCTTTGGCTATCGTTTCCAGTGATGACCCATGTTCATTTAAATAGTCTATTTCAATCTTCTTCCCAGTATCGTGTATAATTGCTGCAGCTATCAAATTCACGGTTATTTCTTCAGAAAATTTAAGTAGTTCAGAAATTTTTTCGGCTCGCGCGGCTTCTACTAAGCAATGCTCTGTTACGTTGCCCCAGTCCCTTTCTTTATTCTGATTTCTAAGTAAAAGGCCAAATTCTTTATGAAGTGCCATATACTTTTTATAGCGTAGCGCGAGGTGTGAGAAAAAAACAGTCTTTTCATTTAGTGAGGTATTTTGAGTATTTGCTTCAAATTGCATAAGTTCACTTATAATACAACATTTATTGTTTTTTTACCGTAAAACTTTTGGCGGATTGAGGAATAAAAGAACGGAATAACTGGTGCCATTGAATAGGAAATGACGGTCGCCCAGGCGGCGCCGGCAGCTCCATAATTAGGAATCCAAAGTAAGTTCAACATGACGTTGGTGAGCATAGGAATGACACCTACCATTATTTGAATACGACGTTGATTTTCTGTTACTAAAATATTGGTAATGAGAAATCCTGCGACCGTGCCAAAAAGAGACCAAGTGTATATTTGCAATAAGGGAATACTTGCCATAAAAGCAGTTCCGTAAATTAACGGAATGATAAACGGCGCTAGCAGTGTGGTGATTAATGATGCAGAAATACCATATAGTCCAAGAACAAGAGATAGAGCAAGTATGCGCTTACCGTAGCTGTTGCTTGAGGTATGAGAATTTACCAGAGCAGGTAAGAGAGAGGCTAAGAGTATTTGTGGTAAAACTTGCCAGATTTCAGTTAACTGCACTGCCACACTATAGAGTCCTACAGTTGAGGTATCTACAAAATGTTTAATAAACACTTGATCAATCCGTCCACTGACTACGATAGACATACTAATAAAAACAAAAGGAATTGAGTCTAAGGCCAGGTTCCGCGCGTAGTCTATATCAAATGTCCAATCCCATACTTTGCGATGTGTATAACGAACATACAGCGCAAGTGTAATTATAGCGAGTGCCAATTGCTCGGCGAACATAATGCAAGCCAGCACCAAGACTCCCTGATCAAAGGTCATTGAGATAATCTTAGCGATACTCACACAAAGGTGTACTGTGAGCTGCATGAGAGAGAGATATTTAGTTTTTGCGTCAGCAAAAAATATTGTTTGAGCCACTGCAAAAGGTGAACAAATTTGGGCTAAACAAAGAAATCCAATGATGTATAGTGTTATTGCATCATGAGGAAGAATAAACGTTAGGACGATCACTCCAACAACTGTGAGTAAAGTCCCGACCATACTGAGTGTCCAGGCAGTGCCTAAAATTTTTGATTGTGACTCTGGCGCTTTGATTAAGTCTCGACAGATAACACTCGTACCGGCAATCGCACTAAAAAAACCAAGTAACCCAACGATACTCACTGCATAACTTAACTCCCCGAAATTTTGTGGTCCGAGTGTGCGGGCAACATAGAATGTAGCGGCTAAAGATATAAAAATACTCAGAAACTTGGTGATAAAAATCCACCACGTATTGATGACATAACGCTGAGGACTATGAGCGCCGAGTGTGGTAAATAATTTAGAAATCATGGGGTAGATTAGTTTTAGTATAACCTCGTTAATATGTAAAAAGTTGTGTAAAGACAGCGACCAGCGAAGAATATAAAAAGTTTTGATTTTTGTAAAATACAGCACTTTTGATTTTCCAAATCAAGTATCTTTTTAGAATATATAATGTAAATCACCCTATAATTATTAACTATATCTACTGCGGTCTGTAATTCAGAGTGAGTAAATGATTATTTTTTTCTACCGATTAAATTCACTTCGTATGCCTGGGTATTATCATAGATAAATGGTTCAAGTTCGACGTTATCTTGCTCGTACAATACAAAATTGGTTTCTAATATCTTTATGACATCACTTGGACTGTATTGTAAATTGGTCAGATTCTTTGTATAGAATTCTATAAATATTGTTTCGGTTTTTGTTAATGTTAGCTGGGCACCTTTAAGAACTTCAAGCTCATAACCCTCCACATCAATCTTAAGAAAGTTGATTGCTTCGACATCGTGCGTGAATTCATCGAGGGTCACCTGAGTAACTTTGGTACCAGCATTCGCTACATGATTAGTGGTGTCATCTAAGACACTGTCATCCATGTATACTTCACTCGACTTAGAACCAACAGCATATGGATAACTTCGTATAATGTCATTTAGATTGTTGACTTTAATATTAGCATTAAGAATGTTGAAAAATTTTGGCACCGGTTCAAAGGTGAGTACTTGACCAGCTTGCCCAACAATTGTGGCTGCTACTATTGCCATACTACCTATATGAGCACCAACATCGACGACGGTATCCCCTGCTTTTATATATTCTTCAAGTACTCTCAAATCGTTCTGGCGTTCTTTCTTGCTCGCAAATAAAATGTACGTGAGCATAGAGGGTGCAAACACTAATCTAACATTTTTATAATATGGAAAACTAAGTTTGTAGGCCAGAGGAGAGTGACCAATTAACCATGCTATGACACGCTTGGTAGTAAAGATCAAGCCATCGCGCCGCACAATCATAATTATTTTAGTTAGACGCATATCGTTTAGAAACATTAGATTCTAGTATAACCCTAGTAAAGGTGAATTAGTAGTCAAAGCAATCATTTGTGGGGTAATTAGACTTTGATAAAAATTATAAAGTAATCAGAATCTGCACCCCTGTCATGGTTTCATATTGTAGATTTTGGCATTTACGGCTACTATAGCGCTATTATGAAAAAAATATTCCGGACGGTGGCTGAAGTAATTTTTACGCTGATTCATCCGATTTTGAAACCACAGTCGGTACAGTTGTTTTTGCGGCGGTTTATTGAGTTGCCATACACTATGGTTAAGTTTTTGGATTACCAAGGGGTCGTGCCGTTTGTGGTTAATGGAAAAGAGTTATTTATGCGGTCGTATAATACACCAATTGAAATTACGGTGTTCTGGCGGGGAATATTTGGGGGTAGGGAGGGGACTGAATTATTGGTGTGGTCTGAGTTATCACAGGTGGCTGACGTGGCGATTGATATTGGAGCAAACAATGGTATTTATGCGCTCGTTTCGAGTGCGTACCCAAACGTACAGATTCACGCGTTTGAACCGGTGCCGAATGTGTTTGATATGTTGCTCGAGAATCGGTTTCTTAATCCTAATCCAACAAGCGCCATTATTCCGCATCAGATGGTC
The DNA here is from genome assembly GCA_043771035.1 of Candidatus Kaiserbacteria bacterium. Classification (GTDB taxonomy): domain Bacteria; phylum Patescibacteriota; class Minisyncoccia; order Phycocordibacterales; family UBA918; genus OLB19. The sequence continues at coordinate 28,232 of JAYVHQ010000024.1, forward strand.
GTGAGTGACAGTGTGGGTACCCAGACACTGTATGTTCCAAATACCGGTTGGGTTGATGTTGCATCTCTCGATAAAGAGTTCGCCAGCAGGTACACTGAAGGACGTGATTTGGTAGCAATCGACGTGAAGGCGACGACTCTCGATAGGTTTTTGACTGAGCAGGCAATTACTGATGACGCTATGGTTATCTGCAAAATTGATGTTGAAGGGGCAGAGCCACTGATTTTGAAAGGCGCTAAAGAAACAATCGCCAAACGAAACGTCGCGTTTTTGATTGAGGCGCTCGATACACCCGCCTTCAATGCCATCAAACCATTTTTTGGCAGTGAATATCAGATATACGGTGTAGATGATAAATGCAAGAAAATATTTAAGACAAACGTATCGTCAGACCGAGCGAATAATTATCTGTTTGTTAAAAAGTTGCCGACAGAGTTGGTGGGGCGAATTGAGGGTTAGAAAAAAGCGGTAATTAAGAACCGTCTTAAGTTGCAAAAATGAATTGCAGACAGCTCCATTAAACGGGATTATCGTAACAAAAGAAGGTAATCCGTATAGTGATATTGCTACAACAGCTGAGCTCCATACCTATCTTGGTGCGATTTGGCCAAAGGATTAATGTTGCCATTGCTAGCGAATTGAAAGCGCGACTCTCCTAGGTCGCGCTTTTTTCTGTATGGTGATGAACCTTGAGTCAGAAAGACGTGGATTGCCGCAGCAGTTTCGCTCGTCGCTTCACTGTTTCGCAAAGACGGGGGATGAACTTAGGGCAACATATAAAATTAGGTATATAATTTATGGAATATGAAAACTATAAAAGCTCACCTTAGGCAAAAAATGTTGTTGGGATACATCATAAACCTATTCATGCACCTGAAAACATGACCTCTGAATTAGAAAAGCTGATTGGGGAAGTGGAGGCAGATATTGCCCAGCATGGTTTAAGTCCAGGGTTTAATACTGCGGATGAATTCATGGCGAGTTTAAAACGTTGCAATCATGCTACTTGTTCCAAGTTGGAACAAGTTCGCTTGTAAGCTATTAACTCGCCCTAAAGCGTAATCCTAGCTATTATAACTAAAATTATAAAATCTTGCGGGCGATATGAGCTTTATTTTAAAGGCCAGATTAGTAATATTGACAGATTTAAAGTAATGCCTTATATTTTACATATATGGATGAATACGTGCCTAGGCATATAGAATCAACAATCAAAATGGCGCACTCCCAGTTCAAGGTAGTTTTTTTAGGTGGTCCTCGTCAAGTGGGCAAGACGACTATGCTTAAACGACTGGCTGACAAAATGGGAATGCAATATGTCACACTCGACAATCTAACTGAGCGGGAGTTGGCACTGTCAGACCCAAGACTATTCTTGCAACGTCACGTCAGACCTCTTCTTATAGATGAAATCCAATATGCCCCTGGACTATTTTCGGCAATAAAAGAACTCGTTGATGTGCACCAAGCCAATGGACAGTATTGGTTAACTGGCTCACAGCAATTTTCAATTATGAAAGGGGTGCAGGAAACGCTAGCTGGTCGGATTGTCATCTTAGAGTTGTTAGGATTGTCGGAACGGGAGTCCTCATTGTCACTGGTAACTTCGCCGTTTGAAATCAGTCAAATTAAAAACGGAACTACGGGTAATACCGACATAAAGGTTTTGTAGGCACTCTCAACAATCTAACGCAACCAAATCATAGAACTTCTCTTTCGGAAACGCAAACCCCAAACATTGTCTCGGTCGTCCATTAAGTAGGTCTTCA
>JAYVHQ010000025.1:0-2099 GCA_043771035.1 Candidatus Kaiserbacteria bacterium
GCCTGAGTTTGTAGTGTACGATTTTGCACGCCATAAAGGGTATGGGACCAAGGCGCATCGTGAGGCAATTGCTCAAAACGGGTTATCCACCCTGCATCGGGTAAGCTATTGTGGGAATATTAGAGTTGTTGTATAGTTAAAAAACGCCAAGGGGGCGCAGCCGCATATATAGCGGTTTAGTACAACAACAGCGAGGGAATGTTAAGCATGGGCGAAGGTCCGGAAAAGACACATGAGCAATTGCTTCAAGCACTTCGGGTAGATGCGCTTGCGACGAAAGGGAATGAAAAGCTTTGCGACGAGGTTGTGAAATGTTGCCTGCGTCAAAAAGGTTTTATTTGGGAAAGGCTCAATTGGCTGATTCCGAAAAGCCATCGTGCAATGACTGTTTCGCAGGTTATTGAGTACCTTGAGCAAGTCTGCGAAAAAAAAGCGGCGTAACATCGCCAAAAAAGGATGTTGGTGCACGACATCTTTGTAATCTGGTATTTTAGCCAGGCTCTGGCTGCTTCTTCGGGAGCAGCCTTTTCTTTTTCATTCTCCATAACCTTGCCCTTACTTCTTGCTTTTTTCAGCCTATCTGCTATTATTGCGCCACTATGGTAATTCGAATGAGGCACACGCGGTCACACACCGCCAACAGACGCTCACATCACGCTCTTAAGAGTCCTGAATTGGCTATCTGCAAGAACTGTGGAGCGCAGCACCGCCCCCACCACATGTGTCTTGGTTGTGGATTTTATAACGGAAAAATGATTCTTGATTTAACTGCCAAGAAGTCAGAACGTGAGGCTCGCATGAGTGCTAAACGTGACGCGATTAAATCTCAAGTAACCGACAATACACCGGTTGCGCCTGAGGCAAAGTAATCCGTTTTTAATCCACAAATCCCGCACCTGGTGCGGGATTTGTGGATTATAAACCCGGTAGAGTGATGTGGTCGTGTATACTTGGTCTCAGTAATAGTTAGTACATTTTTTATGGCAAATAGGCACCTTTCACGTAGTATCGTTTTACAATCACTTTTTGAGTGGGATTTAAATGCAATAGACCGCAAACAAGTTATTGATGTTTTAGATAGAAATATAGAAGAGTTTGCCCAAAATAAAACCGACAAGCCATTTATGGAGAAGCTCCTTGATGGTATTTTGAGTAAGCAGCCAGAGCTCGATTTAGTGATTGAAAAGGCCGCTCCTGAGTGGCCAATTGACCGTATCTCACCAGTAGACCGTAACATTCTACGACTTGGTTTATTTGAATTGCTATTTGCTGATCGTAAAGAAGTGCCAGCCAAAGTAGCTATCAATGAAGCGATTGAACTTGCTAAACAATTTGGAGGTGACAATAGTAGTCGGTTTGTAAACGGAGTGCTCGGGGCGGTCTATAAAGAAATTGGTGAACCTGGAAAAGAAGAAATTGGCAAAAAGAAAAAAGAAGTACCTTTTAATGAAATGCCAATTGAGCGTTTAGCTGGTGCGGTAGTGTACGCCGAAGAGGATGGGTACATGTACCTTGCTCTGGTGCACGATATTTTTGGGCACTGGACGCTCTCTAAAGGTAAAATTGAAGAGGGTGAAGACGTGCAAGCGGGAGCTATTCGTGAGCTCAAAGAAGAAATGGGACTCGATATCACCATTGAGGCTGAGCTAGGTAACAACGAATACGTTGCCACTCATCCGGAAAAAGGCAAAATCCGTAAGCAAGTCCACTATTACCTCGCGTCGTCTCCATACACTACCATCCAGATGGAGCAAAAAGGGGGCTTAGACGATGGGCAATGGTTTAAGGTAGCCGATATCCTTGATCTTAATTTTTATGAGGATATTCTGCCGATTGTGACTAAGGCTATTACTATGCTAGTAGGCAAGCGAAGTAAATAATGCTAAAATTCCTGGAAATGGTACGCTACTGCGTTGTCCGGCGGTAAAATAATCCTCACCGTACAAAAAGTACGGCTCGTCATATTTTCCTTGGACGCCTTGTATCGCACTCATTTCCAGAAATTCTAGCTTGACCTAATTTCACTATTTTTAACACTACTTTATGGATGCACGCAACATTGATGACGACTTAGCCAGCTTAGAAGAGATATTAGGTGT
>JAYVHQ010000026.1:0-16692 GCA_043771035.1 Candidatus Kaiserbacteria bacterium
AACTCGTTTATTAACCATACGAATTAGATAATCACAAAACCACCGCTCTGTTGAGCGGTGGTTTTGCTGTTTTAGGTCCTAGATTGTTTCTTTAGCCCATTATTGCCAATTAAATTAGCGAGTGGAAAATCAGGATAATATTCTAATTAACTTGCTATAATAAATACATATGTCGCTCTTCTCTTCACAAGATCCCGAAATACGTTTTGGTGCGATTATTGAAATTGGTTCTGGCAGTGTACTAGCGTCCATTGTAAAATCTGATCGCACTAAAAAAACTCCAGAGGTTATTTGGTCGAAACGCGAATATGCTACTAGAAGAGCCGAAAATGACACAGCTATAAATGCCAAAGCGGTAATTACCGCCCTCATGAATGCGGTCCTTTTGCTAGAAAGCGAAGGGAGGGGTGTGCTCAAGCTCACAAACCCTCACGCCCACATTCATAGCGTTCAAGTGTCAATGACTGCGCCCTGGTCATACACAATAACTAAAGTAATTGGCTATAACAAAGACACCCCTTTTGAAATCACAAAATCCCTATTGGCATCATTAATTTCAGCGGCTCAGAAAAAAATTACCGAAGATCTTAAAGAAAACGAACTCGCTTCAGAATTAGGTCTCGCCATCATGACTCGCGCCACTACAGACATTCAAGCAAATGACTATAAAATTGAAAACCCTGAAGGAAAAACTGCTAGTACGCTTACTCTGACTCAAGTGAGTGCTGTCGCCCAAACTTATTTGACTGATGCGATTTCTGACATCAAAGAAAAAGTATTTAAAAATGCTGCACTAGAGCGTTACTCTTTTATGTTGATGTTCCATTGTATTATTCGCGAACTTTATAACCAGTTAAATGAGTACTGTCTCATTGACATTACGTATGAAGCAACCGAAATTGGCGTTGTCCGTGGCGGAATCCTCCGTTACTGTACTCATGCTCCGATTGGCATCAGTACACTAGCGAGAACATTTGCTACAGTTTTAGAAATTCCCTTAGAAGAAGCCTACGCTTTTCTAAAAGAACCATATCATACGCGAGCTATGGAAACCTTATCAGAAACTAAAATTGCAGCGGTAGCAGTGGTACTTGATGAGTACCAAGTTAATGTAGCCAAGTTATTTACTGAAACAGGCGACAGACTTTCCATTCCAAAAATTCTTTTTATGCATGGTGATCACCAAAGTGAGGAATTTTTTAGTCGCCAACTCGAGGCGGCAGCAAAAAAAGCCACTGGATCAGCACACGCTGTTCATGGTGTTTCAACTGAACTACTGACCAAAAACTTTACGCCAGAGGAGAAAAAAGCTTTACTTACAATATCAAGTGACACTGCCATGTTAGTAGCAGCTCAGTTTTTCCACAAACAGCACCATTGTAATGATTTTATTCAAGTTTAAGGAGTATACTGTATACTAGTTATATGACACAAAAATGGAATTTACAGGACATCCGTCCTGCCCAACCAAGACAAACTCACCGACCTGAACAAACGCTTGAAATGCGCAACCCTAACTCCGACATGCGCTCAAGTAAAAGCGAAAGTGCACACAGTGAACCTGTTTTTAAAGAAAAAATCAATCAAGAGTATGTCAGTGATGTGAGTGATGATATAGACAGCACTATACCAGTAATTGATGGTAATAAACGTAACAAGAAAAACTTATACGTTGGTATCTTCTTAGCCATGCTCGTCATAGCCGGAGGATTAGGCATCAGCGCCCTGACTGGCGGAGCCGAAATCACCATCTACCCTAAAGTGCGTGAACTCAATGTTAATGCCGAATTTACCGCCTATAGCAGCATGAAACCTGGTGAACTTGTTTACGAAATAATGACGCTAGAGGAAACCAGCGAGAGTCAAGTTAATGCCAGTGGCAAAGAAACTGTTACTGCACAAGCAACTGGCGAAATCGAAATTTCCAAATCAACAGCTGGCGCTGAGCGCTTAATAAAAAACACTCGTTTCGCTACTACTGATGGATTAGTATTCCGTATACAAGAGTCAGTTGTTGTTCCAGGAGCAATAACTGGTGAAGGCGGTAAGAGCGTACCTGGTGTAACCAGAGCAAAAGTTTTTGCTGACGTGCCTGGCGAGAAACACAATCTACCAGTCAACACAGCCCTCAATGTCCCTGGATTCAAAGAGGGAGGTTACACCGACCTCTTTAATGCCATTTCAGCAAAAAACACCGCAGCGTTTGTTGACGGTTTTAATGGTCCTCGATTTATAATCAACGACCAAGAACTCAGCAAAGCTCGCCAAACGCTCCAACTCGACCTAAGAAACAAACTATTAGCTCGGATAAAAATCGAGAGACCAGCTGATTTTACCAGCTTTGAAAGCTCGATTGCTTTTACCTATAATGTGCTACCTCCGAGTCAGTTAGGTGACGATAAAGTAATCATCAAAGAACAGGCTGTGTTGCAAATTCCACTATTCAAGAAAGAAGACTTTGCCAAGTTTATTGCCAAGGAAACAATTGTTGGTTACGAAAACGAGCCAGTTCGAATCGACAACCTCCAGAACCTAACTTTTAGTTACGTAAACAGCACAACGAGTCAGTCAATTATTGCCAATGAACCGTCACTTACTTTTAAAATCGCCGGTGTACCAAAAATTGTTTGGACATTTGACAGTGAGAAAATGAAAACGGAGTTGCTCGGTAAAGAAAAAACTGCCTTTACGGTAGTTTTGGGTAACTACACCGGAATTGAGCGTGGAGAGGTAGAAGTAAGGCCTTTCTGGAAGCGCAGTTTTCCTGTAAAAATGGATGATTTTACCATAACTGAAAAACTATCAACACCATAAGCCTGGAGGTGTATTGACGTAAAGCATTTGATTTGTTACACTCACCCTCGTCTAATGGATCACCCAGAATCAACAAAAGATGAACTGAGTTATGGCGTAGTAGAGGAAGCTCTACCGAATGCTCTTTTTCGTGTCACTATTGATGAGACGGGTGAATCTAAAATTGCCTATCTTGCAGGCAAGATGCGACGTTTTAGAATAAGAGTCTTGGTAGGCGACAAAGTAGGAATGGTCATTGACCCCTACGGTGGCAAAGCAAGGATTAGTAAACGACTATAAGTAACACAACATGAAAGTTCGATCATCAGTAAAAAAAATGAGCCCCGATGATATTATCGTCAAGAGACGGGGTGTTGTGTTTGTTATTAATAAAAAGAAGCCTCGCCACAAGCAAAGGCAAGGCTAACAAGTATAAGTATGCGTATTTCAGGTATTAACATTCCAGACGATAAACAAATTGCCTACGGCTTAACAGCTGTGTACGGTATCGGTCTTGCTCGCGCAAAAGTTATTTTAGCGAGTCATTCAATTTTGCCTACAGCCAAGCCAAACACTCTTTCTACTGAACAGGAGAATGCTGTTCGTGAAAGTGTTGAAGCTTTCACCATTGAAGGAGAGCTGAAACGCTCAATTGCCTCTAACATTAAGCGTCTCAAAGATATATCTTCATATCGAGGATCTCGACACGCCAAACGACTTCCTACTCGAGGACAACGAACAAAAACTAACGCTCGAACCCTTAAAGGAGCTAAAAAGACTATGGGTAGTGGACGTCGTAAGCTCGAAAAGACTTAAAAATTATTATTAATTCAACACGTAACGACATATGGGTAAGAAACGTATCATGAAGAAAAGTGGAGGTTCAGACATCGCGGGTAGCTCTCGTGCTTTGAATCGTATTCCAAAACGTAAGGTGCCAGCTGGTCGCCTTAACATTTTGGCGACTTTCAACAACACACTACTAACATTATGTGATCCAAAAGGTAACGCAGTGATGAGTGCTTCAAGTGGAGCGCTAGGATTTAAAGGATCACGTAAGAGTACGCCTTTTGCTGCAGCTAAAGTGGGTGAAATCATCGGTGAGAAGGCTCAGCAGATGGGAATGAAAGACGCTGAGGTCATCGTACGTGGTGTTGGCGCTGGTCGTGAATCAGCCTTGCGTGCATTCTCAGGCAAGGGCATTGGAATTACTAAAATCGTCGATATGACGCCGGTTCCTTTTAACGGAACACGTCCCCCTAAGCCACGACGTATCTAAATTATTATTATATGAAAATCGGTCCTAAATACAAAATTGCCAAGCGTCTTGGTGCCCCAATTTTTGAAAAGACACAAACTGCAAAGTTTGCTCTTTCTCAAGCCAAACAAGGTCGCGTTCGCAAGCGAGGTGGAATGGCAAGTGATTATAAAAAGCAGCTTATCGAAAAGCAAAAAATGCGTTTTACCTACGGTATCAGTGAGAAACAACTGAGTCGTTACGTAGCTGAAGCCACCACAAAGAGCCATCAGCCAATTTCTTTACTGATTGAGCGGTTGGAGTCTCGACTCGATAACGTAGTGTATCGTCTTGGTCTGGCTAAAACACGTCGTTTTGCCCGTCAAATGGTTAATCACGGACATATTTACGTGAATGGCCGTCGTCTTGACATTCCATCACATAAAACAACTGCGAGCGATGTTATTACTGTCCGCGAAGGTAGTAAATCAACTGGACTCTTTACACTACTAGCTGACACTCACGAAGCAACTTCGGTTCCGTCATGGCTTACTTTTGATGTAAAGACGATGATTGGCACTATCACTGGTACACCAGTATTCCAAGCTACAGATTTTATGTTTGACCCGGAGCAAGTACTCGAGTACTACAGTCGTTAGGTACAACCTTGGTTATTATTAAAGTAATTTTCACATTGTATGTTAGAAACAAATGTAACACTACCGTCAAAGCCACGCGTTGTATCCGAGGAAGAATTTCACGGTGTTTACGAAATCGATGGTCTTTTCCCAGGGTATGGTCATACGCTTGGTAATTCATTACGCCGAATTATTCTCGCCTCACTACCAGGAGCTACGGTAACCCAAGTTAAAATTGAAGGTGTCGGGCACGAGTTTTCAACTATTGCTGGAATGAATGAAGATGTTATTACGTTACTGCTCAATCTTAAACGTGTCCGTTTCCAACTACACGGTGACGAGCCGATGACAATTAAGCTAAAGAAAGCTGGTGCCGGTACAGTCTTAGCTTCCGATATTACCTGCCCAACACAAGTGGAAATTCTCAACCCAAAGCAGCACATTGCTGAGCTGACTGCAAAAACTTCATCTTTAGACATGTCTATTACCATTGAACGTGGACTAGGTTATGTACCGCGTGAAATTCATCAAAAAGACAAGGTGGAAATTGGTACTATTGCACTCGATGCAGTATTTACACCAATCAGACGCGCCAACTACGAAGTTGAGAACATGCGTGTTGGCGATCGTACTGATTACAACCGTCTGCGACTAACAATTGAAACCGATGGCACAATTACTCCTAGACAAGCTCTGGAGCGCTCAATTGAAATAATGATTCACCAACTCAAGGCAGTGATTGGTTTCCAAGACCAGAATCATGCAGCCGAAGTTGCCGAAAAAACAGCTCCTGCAGAAATTACAGCACCAGATACTGAAGTTCTAAAAACTCGTATCGAAACTCTCGAACTTTCAACGAGGACACTCGCTGCTCTTGAGACTGCATCTATTCGAACGATTGGGGGGCTTGTGCGAAAGTCAAAAGGTGATATCCTAGCGCTCGATGGTATTGGTCCAAAGGGAGTTGATGAAATAGTATCTCTCCTTGAAACAATGGGTCTAAATCTAGGTGAGTAAGTAATAAGAAATTATATGGTACACGGTAATAAAAACAGAAAATTTGGACGTGTTCGCTCTCAGCGAACTGCCTTGGTGCGTGGACTGGCTGTCTCACTTATCCGTGATGGCAAAATTAAGACCACTGAAGCTAAGGCAAAAGAACTTCGTCCCTTTGTTGAACGTTTGATTTCTCACGGAAAGAAGAACACGGTAGCTGCTCGTCGCATTGTTGCTAGTCGCTTAGGCGAACCAGCGGCGCATGTAGTAGCTAAGATGTTTGACGTGATTGCACCAAAGTTCACAGAGCGTGCTGGTGGATATACCCGGATCATTAAAATGGGTCGTACGCCAGCTGGACGAGATGAAGCAGTAATTGAATTTGTAGAATAATAATATTTATGGAATTAAAATCACAAAACCGCGTTCACACAATTGACGCCGCTGGCAAGCGGTTGGGAATTGTTGCGACAGAAGCGGCTCGAGTACTTCTCGGGAAAACCACCCCTGACTTTGTAAAAAACTTAGTTTCTAACGTAACAGTTGAAATCAAGAACGTCAGTAAAATGGATATTCCTGAAAAGAAAAAGAAAGAAATCTACCAATCTTACTCAGGCTACCCAGGAGGACGCAAAGAAGAAACCCTTGATCACCTTGGTAATCGTCTTGGTTACAAAGTCGTAGTAGAACGAACAATTGCTGGTATGCTTGCGAACACTAAGCTCAAAAAGCCTATGCTTAAAAACTTAGTAATCACCGAATAATATGGCAACACCTACAACCGCACGTTACATCGAAGCAATCGGACGTCGTAAGACTTCAACCGCTCGTGTACGTCTCACCCCAGCCAAAGAAACTACTATTGTCGTAAACGACAAACCCCTGGCTGAGTATTTCCCCCACATATCACTGCATAAGAACGTACAATCAGTTTTAGATATAAAAGATGCCGGCATTGAAAACTACACCATTACTGCAAAAGTTCTCGGAGGTGGAACCTCATCCCAAGCTGAAGCCATTCGTTTAGGCATCGCTCGCGCTCTAGTAAAAGAAAAAGCCGACCGTCGAACAGAACTCAAGAAAGCCGGATTCCTTAAACGAGATCCGCGTTCAGTTGAGCGAAAGAAGTTCGGACTACTCAAAGCTCGTAAACGACCGGCCTGGTCAAAGCGCTAGACAAAAAGGCTCCCTGCGGAGCCTTTTTTCGTGCTTTGAAGGCGCAGCGATGTTTCTTTTTCTTCACAAAAAAAGAAACCGCGAGCCGGGCCCGAGAACACTTAGTAGATTATGAGCGTAGCGAAATAATATACTTAGTAATTCGTGGGTAAACGATAAATTTTTGGCACCTGGCGTTGTCGCTACGGAAAATAAGATGTTCGCTGGATTATTCATCCCACTCTCATCTTATTTTCCTAGGCTCCTAGCCATGCACTCAAAATATATCGTTTCCTTATCGAAGCGCTAGACACAAAAAACTCCTTCGGGAGTTTTTTTGTTTGTCCCCAACTCGTCTTTGCGAGGAGGGAGGAGGTACGACGACAGACGCGGCAATCCACTTCGCTAGTTTTCTTCGATAGAGAACACCTAAACGATTGCAACTTCAAAGAGACTACTTCGATTGAGTTTATGCTAAAACTTGGAGCGCACGTTCCAGCGATTGGCTCTAGGATGAGCAAATCGGGAACAAAGTAAAAAGATACAACCTTGTGGTTGTTTTTTTACTTTTTGACACCAACCTTTTTTGCGGTTATAATACATGTATGGTGAATAAAAAAGACACAGACGAAGTTCAGGACGACCTTGAATTCACCGCAGATACCGACACGATTGAAACGAGCGACCCTGAACTTTCTGACATTGAAGAAGCAGAGGATAATAAATTAAAAACTTTAAAAACTAAACTAACCGATAGTGAAGAGCGAAACCGCGAGCAGCTCGAAGAATTACAGCGGACTAAGGCAGACTTCCTCAATGCGCGTAAACGCCTAGAAGAAGAACGGCTGCGTGATCGGGAGCGGGCGATGATTACCCATATCGAGAAGCTCCTGCCCTTATGTGACAGTTTCTTTCTGGCCATGCAAGATAGTGCGTCACTTGAAGCCAGCGACCCAAAATGGCGACGTGGTATCGAAGGTACCTACAACCAGTTGAAAGGGATCATGGATTCATACGGCATTACAGCATTCAATCCGACTGGAGAAATATTTAATCCCGCCCTGCATGAAGCTCTCAGCCTGGTCAAGATAGAGAATCCTGAGCAAAACAATCGTATCATCAACATTATTCAGCAAGGCTACGAGTTGAAGCGCGGCGAAACTACCGAACTTATACGACCCGCTCGCGTCACTGTCGGCACACTTGAATAATCAGATTTATTTGAAACTAATTTAAAATATAATTATTATGGCAAAAATTTTAGGAATCGACCTGGGAACAACTAACTCCGCCATGGCTATTATTGAAGCCGGCGAACCAGCTATTATTGAAAATATCGAAGGTGCTCGTACTACTCCGTCAGTAGTGGCTATTTCAAAAACAGGTGAACGTCTGGTTGGGCAAATTGCTAAACGACAAGCCGTAACAAACCCAACTAATACCATCTATGGTATTAAACGCTTCATGGGACACGAATTTGACGAAGACGTTGTTCAAAAAGACAAAGCTATCGTTCCGTACGAAATCAAGCGTGGGGCTGACGGTGGGGCAGTAGTGACTATGGATGGTAAAGACTATCGTCCAGAGGAAGTATCAGCGATGATCCTGTCAAAACTTAAAGCTGATGCTGAAGCCAAAACTGGTGAGACTATTACCGAAGCCGTGATCACGGTACCAGCCTACTTTAACGACTCACAACGTAAAGCCACCCAAGATGCTGGTAAAATTGCTGGACTAAACGTTCGTCGGATCATCAATGAACCAACAGCTGCTGCACTAGCGTACGGTTTCAATAAAAAGAAAGATGAAAAGATTGTTGTCTACGACTTTGGTGGTGGAACCTTTGACGTGTCGGTCCTCGAAGTAGGCGATGATGTTATTGAAGTACAGTCATCTGACGGCGACGCACACATGGGTGGTCGAGATATCGACCAAGCTATCATCCGTCACTTGATTGCCACCTTCAAGGCATCTGACGCCATTGATCTAGGTAAAGACAAGCTTGCACTCCAACGCCTCGATGAAGCAGCTGAGAAGGCAAAATTAGAGCTCTCAACTACTACTGAAACAGAAATCAACATCCCGTTTATCTCTCAAGGGACAGATGGTCCTGTACACCTCGCTATCAAAATTACCCGAGCCAAGCTCGAAGAACTAGCACATGAATTTATCGACAAATCAATCGAGATTACCAAGCGCGCCATGGAGGCCTCTGGTCTAAAAATCGCAGAAATTGATGAAGTAATTTTGGTTGGTGGACAAACCCGTATGCCAGCGATTATCGCCGCAGTAAAAGAACTGTTCGATAAAGAACCAAACAAAACTATTAACCCGGATGAAGTAGTAGCCCTTGGTGCCGCTATCCAAGCGGGTATTTTTCAAGGTGACGTCCAAGACATTACCCTCGTTGACGTAATTCCTTTGTCACTCGGTATCGAAACCATGGGTGGCGTAGCGACCAAACTGATCGAGAAGAACACACACATCCCAACTAAAAAGGAGCAGGTATTTTCAACCGCTGCCGATAACCAAACTTCAACTGAAATTCACATTACCCAAGGTGAGCGCCCAATGGCTACCGATAACAAATCACTCGGCCGGTTTGTACTTGATGGTATTCCACCAGCACCCCGAGGTGTACCACAAATCGAAGTTATCTTTGATGTCGACAGTAACGGTGTACTTAAAGTAACTGCTAAAGACAAATCAACAGGCAAAGAACAATCAATCAAAATTGAGGCCTCATCTGGACTGACTGATGCTGATATTGAACGCATGAAAAAAGAAGCCGAAGACCATGCTGGCGAAGATGCTAAGAAGAAGGAACTCATCGATACTCGCAACTTAGCCGAGCAGATGATGTACACTGCCGAAAAAGCCCTTAAGGACCACGGCGACAAAGTCCCTGCTCAAATCAGTGCTGATGTGAAAGAAAAAATTGCAGCTGTAAACGAAGCAAAAAGTAAAGATGACGTAGCGGCTATCGCCGCAGCTTCAGAAGCTCTCAGCACCTCAATGCAAAAAATTGGTGAGGAGATGGCCAAACACACCGAAGAAACTCCTAAGACTGAAACGCCAACTGAAGAGGGAGCAGTTCGTGACGCTGACGTAAATGAGGACAAATAAGAATCATAAGTAATCACCGTTTGGGTGCAAAAGCTAAGCTTTTGCACCCAAACGCCTTTTGTGGCATAATGCAAATAATTATATGAAAGACTTCTACCAAGTCCTCGGACTACAAAAAGGGGCTGCGAAAGATGAGGTCAAAAAGGCTTTTCGTAAACTAGCTGCCCAATACCATCCCGATAAGAAAACTGGCGATGAAGCTAAATACAAAGAAATTACCGAGGCCTACGCTACCTTAGGCGACGAAAAGAAAAAAGCTGAGTACGACACCTACGGACACTCATTTGCTGGTGGTGGCCAACCAGGCGGTGGTTTTAATTGGGCTGACTTCCAGCAGGGAGGTGGGCAGGGCTTTGAATTCGATATCAGCGATATCTTTGAAAATTTTGGCTTTGGTGGTGGACGCAAGAGTACTCGTGGCCGTGACATCTCAATTGACATCAACCTTAACTTTGAAGAGTCTATTTTTGGCGTTACCCGAAAAGTTCTCCTCACAAAAAATTCTACCTGTACTGTGTGCGAAGGTAGTGGTGCTAAAAAGGGCAGTGCGGTAGTTAATTGTACGACGTGTAATGGTGCGGGGAAAATCCACGAAGCCAAACAAACCTTCATGGGTAGCTTCTCAACCGTACGTGAATGTACAACTTGTAACGGTACTGGCAAAGTACCGAAGGAACGTTGCTCTAACTGTGCCGGAGCCGGTGTCGCTCGTGCCCAAGAGGAAATCCAGATCAAAGTCCCAGCTGGCTTACAAAACGGTGAGGTCATTCGTATGACTGGCCGAGGCGAAGCTATGCAAGGTGGCCAAGCCGGTGACCTCTACATCAAAGTCGGCGTCGAGCCCCACAAAACCATCAAACGAGACGGCAGTACCCTCTACACCAAACAACCAATCAAATTAACCGACGCTCTCCTCGGCGCTACGTACAAAATCGCTACCCTCGACGGTAACATCGAAATCAACATCCCCGCCGGTATCACCCACGGTGAAATGCTCCGCATCAAAAATAAAGGCGTCCCCGTAGATGGTAACCATCGCGGCGACTTCATGGTAAAAATCGAAATAAATAACCCCAAGTCCCTCAGTAAAAAAGCCAAAAAACTAGTAGAAGAACTCCGCGCCGAAGGAATTTAACCATATCAAAGCCTCGTCTTTGCGAGGAAGTGTAGCCTCAGTGGAACTGACGTGGCAATCCACAATGAACCTAACGTTTTGGTGATCACCGAGTAATGTAGCGAAGAAGCAATCCACGTCGTAGTCAAATCAAAAAGCGCCTTTGGGCGCCTTTTGTTATACTTAAACGACCATGCCCAAACAATCTACATCATTTGACTTCGGCGACTCTAAACAACCATCATCCACCTTCGAACTATTCGAATACATTATCGAAGACCGTGGGAGCAAATACAGCGCCAGCTACGGCCTCGTCCACGGCCGCGATGACATCAAATCCTTCCTCAAGCAACTAAAGAGTAAAAAACACTACGCCAAAGCCAACCATAACAGTTGGGCCGCTCGTATATCATACGAAGGCGCCATCTACGAAACCAAATCAGACGACGGAGAAACCGGTGCCGGCCAAGTAATCCTCCGCCTCATGCAAACCCACAACACCACCAACTGCATCATAGCCGTCACCCGCTGGTTTTGCGGCACCAAGCTAATGGGCGACCGCTTCAAACACCTCCAAGACGCCACCAAACACACCCTCGACCACCTAAAGTAAGGGGTCCGACCCCTTACTTACTCCAAAGTATCTTTATATTGTTCCCGACGAAGATAAATTTCCTTTGCAAGTGACATATTTTTTTCAAACGAATACTCTATAGCCTCACTGATTAATTTGGACTTTGCAATTCCTTGATAAAACAAAGAGCTAGAGTGATAAATTTGTCGTTCTGTGTTTAGATCATGAACAAAGTGATTTTCATTTACATAGGCAAATATATATTCAAATTGCTCATTTGTTGATATATGGACTTTTTTATATTTTCCTTGAAACAATACACCTGACCTTTCGTTTCTTTCATTAAAATATGCAGTATAACCACCGGATACTCTTTTAATAAATTCACTAAGTCCATTGTCTACAAGTGGCTCAACAATCAAATGAAAGTGATTTGGGAGTAAAGAGTAAGCAAGTATTTTTACCAACTTATCCGCGCGCTTTAAATGTGAGCTTTTTGCTAGCCGATAGTTTTTGATAGGTTTAATTGTATTAAAAAATATAAGGGAATTATAAAACCTCAGATAATCAAAATGATCATTAAATATGTTCCTCTTATCTGTACCTCTATTAAATACATGATACTTTTCACCAACAACAACTGAAATAATTTTCCTTGGCATACCTAAGTATAGCAAGTAAGGGGTCCGACCCCTTACTTTTTATCCCACTGTATTATAAATACTCGTTTATTGGGGCATATAATATATGAATATGGACACGGCGTATCTATTTAGTTTATTTCAGGAGCTGGTGTATATTTTTTGCGTATTTGGATTCTTCCTTGTATGGGCGATTGTAAGGGGGCGACAGTCGGTGATTAATGTTATTTTTGGGTTGTATTTTGCTTTACTAATTTCGCTTGAGTTTCCGTACTACGAGACGTTCCTGCCCGCTGGAGGAAGTGCACACACCTTAGCCATTGGGAAGATGCTAATCTTTGCTATATTTACCACAGTTGCCACCATCCTCGTAGCTCGCGTAATGCCGAGCCCATTTAAAGAGAAGAAGTTCGAGAGTTTCTTTAAAAAACTCCTACTCGCTCTTGGTGGCACCATCCTTATTATGGTCTATAGCTTCCACGTGCTACCAGTAACCGTATTCGTCACCCCCGGCACCCCCATAGCATCACTATTTGCTCCCAGAGAATGGTTCTTCTGGTGGCTCCTTTTACCTATGGTTTTTCTGTATTTTAATTAACAATTTTTTGTACTGGCACATAAATTGCTAATTATTTATTTTTATGTTGTTTTTTTGCCCACTACTTGCAATTTAATTTTTTAAGAGTAGCGTATGAATATTAGTCGATAATAAATTAAAATATGATACAGAGCTATACTTGTAGACAGATACCCACGTCCGCTACCACCGGTGCAGGATTAATAGCACTCATATTTGCCGTCATGTTCCAGTTTGGAGCATTTTTTGTATCTACAGCAGATGCAGCAAGCAAAAAGGTTACAGAGCC
Organism: Candidatus Kaiserbacteria bacterium; assembly: GCA_043771035.1. Classification (GTDB taxonomy): domain Bacteria; phylum Patescibacteriota; class Minisyncoccia; order Phycocordibacterales; family UBA918; genus OLB19. Next base: position 13,141 of record JAYVHQ010000026.1, read on the forward strand.
TTATACTATAACCTTAGTTGCAACTACGACGCCCTCAACCAATCTTGCAAGTTCAAGTATCACAACAACCAACTCAAATATTGTAATTTCTCTTGAGGAAGAACGGGCTACACGATTGACCACAATTCTTCTTGGTCTTGATGGATTATCAAGCACTAATATACAAAGTACTTCAAATACAATCGTAAACGAAAAAATATTCAAAAAGAAACAAGCCGTATTTCAAAAATTTAAATCAAAAATTAATGCTTTTAAAGCTTCTCGACGCACCACAGCTACAAACCCTGCAGACCTGGTAGCCAAATCTAGAGCAGAAGTAATTAAATCGGCCACCGGACCAGTTACTATAACCGCAAATTATAATGGTTCACTTGTCGGTACTTCAAATAGCTTTACGGTAGGTAACGGTACAATATGTACTGCCTCACTCGCAGCAAATGCAGGAAGTATCGTAGTCAGCGGCAACACTATTCCAGTAGCCACCAGCTCAACAATCAATGCGGAAAACAATACTACTGGTACCTACCAACAAAGTGGTCTCTGTGCACCAGAAAATCCCGCCTTGCCTGAACCATACCTCATTTCACCAGGTACACAGTCCTCACCGGGCACCCAGTACAGCACCACCACCCTACAATTCAAAATTACACCGGTAACCGGTGCTACAAGTTACGAAATGTACCTCCGCAACATTGCCACCAACGCCCTCTACATCTTCCCAATGACCGGCACTACGATAGGTATACAAGGCCTCGGATTCAACTCTCAGTGGCGCTGGAATGCAGCTGCCAAGGGTAGTGACGGAAAATACGGATGGGTAACAGATGTCAATTACTTTACTACTGCTCCTAATACTGCTACCACTCCAACATTTTCTCTAACGCCTGCCACACAAACTATTGCATCCGGGGGAACTGCCAGTCTTGTTCTCTCCACTACTTTCATCAGTAGTTGCACCTTAAGTGGTGGCGGTTACAACAATACAGCCTGGGGAAGTATGGTCAACGGAACACTTAATATTCCCAACATATCCACCAGCGCCACCTACAGCATTGCCTGTCTCGCACAAAACGGGACAACACTCACACGCGTAGCTGATGTCGTCGTCAGCGCCACCGCTCCAAAAGCAACCTTTTCCATAATCGGTTCGCAAGTTACCGGAACAGTATTTCCATTAACTATCACGACAGCTAATATACCAACTGGTGCTGTTATTGATCTAACAGTAAGTGGTGGTACCTTACACACAAATGCAACAACTCAATACCCAATTACTTATACGAAGAATGTCACACTATCTGGTACCAACTACGCTGGAAGCATCAATGTCACAAGCGTCACCACTGGTGCTCGCACCCTGACTGCGAGGTATAACGGGGCGATTGTCGGTACTTCAAATAGCTTCACCCTTACCGCACCATGTACATCCTCACTTTCGTCACTAGCTGAAGCTTCAGGAGAAAGCTTTGCTCTTGAATCGATTTGTACACCAACCAACCCAAGTCTGCTACCACCAACGCAAGTTAGTCCTGGTGTAGCTCAATCAACTACACAGCCAAACGGCACAACAGTCGGTGCAACTACTCAAACTTTTAGTTGGAATGCAGTATCTGGTGCTTCTAAGTACGCCCTCTACGTCCGCAATCTCGACACCGACGTGCTTGAGGTAAATAGCGAAAACGTTACAGGAACCAGCTTCACCACAAACGTCCTCAAAGCCGGAGCAAAGTACAAATGGAACGTCCGCGCCATAGACAGTACCGGAAAAGGTGGATGGATTAGTGACGGGCTATGGTTCACTGTACAAGCAGGAATAGTAGAAACTCCACTTACGGGTTCAATTAAACTAACAGTTGTTGATGAAACTAATGATCCTATTACTAATATTCCAATTCAAGCTACTTGCTATACGCTTGCAGGAGTAAAGTGTGCTGATCAAACTCAATTACAATTACTCAATCCAATTACAGATGCAAAAGGTACATACTTGTTCTACAAAAATGTGTACTCGTCATACGAAACTTTAAAAACATCTGTGACTGTAAACGGGGTGACTAAAGACGCAGTAACAGAATTCTCATTTAGTGTAGCAAAAGAAGTGTTTCTAAAATTCATACGTGAAGTTATTTCAGATTTAGGTGTGCTCACCGGACTTGTAAATGGTGCATATCAATTAGTTGAAGCGACCTATCAAGTGGTATGGCACCCCTTTGAAACAATTAATGGATTATATGTTGCTTTAAGTGATCTAAGTTGCACTAGTAATGCAGTTTACGAAGGTCTAAAAGGCCGATATGTTGAAATCGTTTATGTTGATGTTAATAACTATGTCTCAATATATAATGGCAGTAAGGCATTTGGCCAAACAACATTTGATGCTTGTACTGTCGGCTGTACGGCTGGTGCTGGTGTAGTTGTTAAGGGAATACAACTAGGTAAGGTGGCAGTGGATGTATCAGCCACTGCAGACAAAGCAGCAACCGTCGCTAAAATCACAAAAGTACTTAAAGATGCTAATATTTCTAGAGTTGTTACAACTTATAGCAGTGCAACTAAAGTAGATGATATTGCAATCATAGCTAAAGCAAATAGAATTAATTCAGTAACAGAAAGTGCGTATGTAGTGCCAGGGAATAAGGAAGCGGCACTGCAAATTGCAGAAAAATTTGGCTGGACGAAAATGGACGGCTCGAATGCTAATGGTACATTATTTACTTACACCTCTCCTGATGGATTACAAAGAATCACATATCGAGAGTTTTCTACTTCACTTATACCTAATTATAAGCTTGAAGCTACTTTAGATCTACTTAAATATCCCTCAAATGGTGCTCCGACTGCAAATTATTTACAAGAAATTAAATTTGTAACAAAATAGTATGTCAGATCTACCAAAATACAACTTCATTGGATACGAAGAAGAAGACAAATATCATTTATTTGATGAATTTGCAGAACATGCAGAAGAGTCAAGAAAATGGCTAATTCATCATCTATATTATGAATTGGGATATTTTTCACTTCATGAATACTTTCATGGGTATATAAATAAATATCCTTTTGGGGAATTTAATTATAGGAACTTGTATTCGGAGAGTTATAAAGATAGTTTTTTTGACTATCTGTTGAACTTGCTCATGCTTGATCACTTAAAAGTAACCGTAAGTGATCGGATATTAACAAAGCCAACTGAGAATGAATTACAAAATTATGAGAACATGATTGGTGTTTTCTCTTCTAAAAATGTCAAAGTGTACGACAAAGTGGGAGAAATGAAAAATGCGGTTGCTGATATTAAAGAACGGTGGAGTAAATTACCTAACTACCCCGAACTTAAAGAAGGAGTGGCTCTCTCTCGTGAAGATATGGAAAAGGTTCAAATTATTAGAAATTTTGAAGATTATGGAGTTACATTTTTTTTAAAAAAAGAAGAGGGATGAGATCAGTCAATATTGCGAATCTTAGGATACTGCATTATGCCTAATCACTGGCACCTAATACTCTATCCCAAAACAGATACGCAACTAGCTGAATTCATGAGCTGGCTCACAA
>JAYVHQ010000027.1:0-3957 GCA_043771035.1 Candidatus Kaiserbacteria bacterium
TGGTGAGTTAAGTACATTAACAAACATTCCACGCAATACCTGAAGTGATGGAATTGATGCAATTTCAATCATTTCTGACTGATTTTTGTATGCTCCTTGGAATACTCCCCCCACAATCGAGATCTTGTCTTTGAACTTGGTCGAGAATTCTTTCATCTCTTGGGCTGGCGCCATGGCGTCAGTACTGTACGCGACAGCGATTTCGCCATCGAGCTTTGGTACAGTCCCCGTGTACGCACCGTCAAAGGCACGCATCATAAGAGTCTTTTTTGCCACGAACAATCCTACTCCCTTTTCGCGGAGTTCTTTTCGCATTGCGGTGGTGCTTGAGAGATTGAGACCTTTATAGTGTACAAACACGATTGAGTCTGCAGTATCTTTAACCGTTCCGAGCTTAGCGAGAATGACTTCCTTTTTTGCTTTTGTAATAGCCACGAATTTGTGTGATTACGATTGAATAAATTACAGGCCCACGGTTACAAAATTGTAATTCTGTAACCCTAGGCTTCGACCCCAATACTAAAATAAGATAGTTTGGACCTCGGCGGGCAAATCCACGGCTATGGATTCATTACGGTAGAGTGACCCCCTACCACCAGCTGTCTTGAGCCTGATGGGTAGAATAATAACAGAACTAATGAAAAACGTAAAGTCTCGCGACATCTGCAGTCCGTCTTTGCGAGAAACGAAACGATAGTGGAGTGACGTGGCAATCCACGTCTTATAGTTTAAATTAATCTTAACTACCCCTCCACCTCCCCCTTCAGCTTCTCCGCCTGCCAGCCAATCATATTAGTAAGTAACTGTAGGAACGTAGCCACCGACGAGATAGCGAGGAAGATGGCGAAGAATTGGAAAATCGGAAACAAAAGGTAGAAGAAGGTAACCGAAGCGGCAGCCCATACCCCAAAGCACCACGGACAGGAGAATAGATCTGCGAGTGTCCGCCGCGGGCCAGTCACAGGTTTCACTAGACTAAATCCCTTTCCGACTTTCTTCACATCATAAAACTGCTCGCGGATGAACTTAGTTATATTGTCATACACAAAAAGTTGTATCACGCGCCAGGTAGCGAGGGCAATCAAAGTAAAATCAACCACTGACAATTCAGCAAACGGTATTCGAGTTTCCGTCTCCAAAATAATCGCCCCCATCACTGCGAGTAACAGAAAAAACAACCCAAACACAAAATTCCAAAAATACTGATCAGTAATACGAATCATAAAACTATTCCTTACATTCTACACTATAGAAACGACAAAGAACCCCTCTACTTCCCCGCCCCCATCCCTACAATCAAAATAAATAACAACACCCCCCCAATCACCGCCACAAAGCTAAACAAAAATTGGTAAAAAGACTTATTGAACATTGAGTATAGTATAGCGTATCCGTTGAGGTTTTAGAATTTATTTTTTGCTTTTTTTCCAATACTTTTTAAATTGGGTGAAAATAAAAACACCTGCCACATAAACTACAGTAATGGCCGTGATAAAAATCATACCGATTCCAGCCATAAAATCTGGTCCTGATTGAATACTAGATGTGTACACTGATTCAGCAGATATAAAGTAGAGCAGAACTGGAAACGCCCAGCTGGCTATGTACCAAAGCCATCGTCTGAAGTAGTGACTGGGCAGGATTAAGAAGACACCAAAGATTACTAGCAAGAGTTGCTTTGCTTCAGAAAAAGGAGACACCCAGCCGACTAAAAATTCGTAACTGCAATAATCTAAGCAATATCCCTTACTAAAAAAATAGTTGAGTCCTAGAACAATGCTGAGAATACTAAAAAATATAATTATATTTATAAGTTTGTATTTGGACACCTTTTTAAAATTAAACATATTATTGACTTAAAAACTTAACTATTTTTAATAACTCTTCAGCTTGAACTGGTGTCAGTACCCTACTTTTTAGATAAAGCTGAATTGTAGTTTCAAGTACTCTGAGTGTTACTTTTTCTAATCTACCTGCCAGTGGGCTTGTAGCTGATTTAACGTCAAATTTTTCTGCTTCTCTGGCAAGAAATAATAATGCGTCTTTCTGAGACTTCTTTATACTAAGTGTCTGTATAGTATTTATTAGTTTCTGGTACGAATAAAGTGGTTGCGGTGTCACTACAACGCCATTAACTGTTACCTCACTATCTATCAATGCGTCTCCGTTGTAATCTGTTTTAATGGTGCTAAATTGTCCATTAGTCATTTCGAGTGTCGCTGTCATTGTGGGCGATGTACTAGCATTAACTAATTGAGATAGCGTTATTTGAGTATCGTCGTTTTTTAGTTTACTAATTTTGTACGTATAGCCACCAAACTCTTGTCCTGAAAGAGTCGTTTTGAAATCAGTATCTGACGGAATTAAAAGATATTTAACTCCCGCAAATTCAAAGTACTGACTACCAGGAATATCTTCTTTAAGTACCCAGGTACCGTTTTGTTGTGTATATCCTGACACTCGACCACTACTATCAATACTACTCAAGTGAACCGGTGAGGCTATTTGCTGAACTATGTATGGTTCAATTACTACTGGTTCTTGATTGATGATGAAAGGAATTGTTGGTACTGTGGTGGTTGAAATCAAATTTGCTAACAGGCTTTGGACGTAAGTAGTTTCTGTGAAGTTAGCATGATTAAATACCTCATTAGGTACTAAGCGTGAAATCTGCTTCAAATCAACAAAATATTTATCTCCAGTCCCCGCATAACCTTTGGCAGACAAGCCTGTCACAGTCTTGTCTCCAAAATAGGTCATTTGTGCAAATGGTCGAGGTAGTCTCTCCAAAGCACACAATGCTAAGGTTGAGAATGTAGTACCAGCTGGACAGATAGTTTCGAGTACATCCTCGTACCGAAGAGCTTTCATAGTAGGAATACCAGTTCCAATGATGCTTATTATTTTAGTACTTGATGGAGCAATCCATGAATCAAGCAAGTTTGCATGATTTGAAAGTGCTTTTGCGAGCAAGCTACTATTAGCACCTACTGGTTGGTAGATTTTACCACTTAAACTACGATTCTCAGCTACAGTGCCATTTAAAAAGTTTTGGTATGGTTCAAGACTACTAATCGATGAGCCGTATGCCGATCTATATAATGCAGTACTAGCGGAATTATCAAAAGACACTACTGGAGTATCCGTTTGTGAGAGATACCGTATGGAAGGGAGCAGGGCATAGGCTCCGGGAAAATTATTCAAAACTGTGCGAGCAGTTGTATCTTTAATGAATACACCGCCCCCCTGCTCTTGATCATAACCGTGCAAGATTACTCCTAGCGCTTTAGGTGTGCCCATTTGGGGCGTGCCGAGGAAAACAATTTTATCAACCAGTGACCCTTTACCAATTTTCTCTAATTCAATCATTAACGCTTTTGCTAAAAGTCCACCATTTGAGTGAGCGATAATTGTAACCTTGCCTGATTTAGAACGCTGAGCCAATTCTTGAGCTATAGTTGCTGGATATTGTCTTACTCCAGCCTGATTAATAACGTTGCCATTTTTTACAATATCAAATACATCGTATCTCCAATCATACGCAAAAGGATACCATTCCCGAATAGTTTCATCATTCACTTGTTCATCCATAAAATTAGAAAAACCTTGATACACAGAACCTGATTCATATTGATACCCAAATAGTAAATCCGTAGTAATCGCTTTTAAAATATCTGTTGAGTAGAGCTTTTGAATTGATTCCCCTAACTGATTCATTGCTAATGCTCGAACATCGCTGTTATTTCCTGGCTCCCAAACTCTTTCAAAAGCACTTCCGCCTGGTCCATCTTCCCCAACATACAACCGGCTCGCCTGAATCCCCGGCAGAAACAACACACTACTGGCGCCTGCAGGTGAAGGGGTGGGGTTTTTTAAAGTGAAAGTTATTTTATAGGTACCCGGAGAGGCCGCGTAGGCTACTGGTACAAAGAACTGTGCGAATTTTTTTAGTAACAT
>JAYVHQ010000028.1:0-3510 GCA_043771035.1 Candidatus Kaiserbacteria bacterium
CAAAGTTACGCATGCGATTAATCGGAAATTCTCGAGCCATATAATATATGTATAAATTATTTTAAATAAACTCTTTTTTGAGGCAAAACCAAGTAATTAATCAGTTTGGGGCGCACAACAGAAAAGAAAATTACCAAAGCTTGGCAAGTTGCCAGTACTATACGGTATTTGCCCAAAAACGGCAATATAAATAACGACCCTCATGCCCAGATGTAATGTACAGTTTACTTTACACCTATTGGTTGATGAGCTACAGTTAGTGTAGCTATGCAAATAAATTTTGATGTCGTGGTGATTGGGGCTGGTTCAGGCGGTCTCACCAGCGCTGTTGGTCTTGCTAAAATTGGCAAAAAAGTCCTCCTTATTGAACGTGCCAATATTGGTGGTGAGTGTACAAACTCTGGCTGTATTCCGAGCAAAGCTCTGCTTCATTATGCCAAGAGCTATGCCCGGGCTGTCGCTATTTCTGGCACCAACGGCAATACCGAAACGTATAGACGCGAGGCGTTTACGTACGTGCGGAGTAAAATTGACGAAACCCTCTCCCACGAAACACCGGGACATTTTGAAAAAATGGGTATCACGCTGGTTAGAGGAGAAGTGGACTTTATAAGTAAAAAAAGCCTGGTCGTAAGTAACACTACCTACCAATTTAAAAAAGCTATCATTGCTACTGGTTCTAGCCCGCGTCTAATTACGATTCCTGGACTTGATACTGATAAATTACTCACTAATCAAAACTTCTTTACTCTACCTGCCATACCCGCCCGCACCCTTATCATCGGAGCAGGACCAATCGGCATGGAAATGGGTCAAGCGCTCGCCTACTTAGGGAGCACCGTCACCATCCTCGATAATGGGCCTGAGTTTGCCCCACTCGAAGATGTAGTTATCAGACCAATCATTACTAAGGCACTCATAGATACCGGAATAACAATTCTACAAGCAGCAAGCATCAAGCATGTTGACAAAATGACTGCCTATATCACTCAGTCTGACGTAACTGAGAAAGTGGCTGTCTCGTTTGATAAAATATTGATAGCTATCGGGCGGGTACCAAATATTCCAGCAGGACTAGCGCACGCGAACGTAACGGTAACGGATTTTGGTATTACGGTAAATCAAAATTACCAAACTTCCAACCGTAATATCTATGCCCTCGGGGATGTCGCTGACCGAATGAAGTTTACCCACGTTGCAGACGATGTGGCTCGTGGAGTAGTCACGAGAATTGCTAGCAAAGGACTGATTAGTTTACAACAAAAAGCCATCCCCAAAGTCACCTACACCGAGCCTGAAATGGCGCAGGTTGGCTTATCTCAAACTGAAGCCGAAACACAGTATGGTGTCCGGGCTATACACCGCATTGAGGTACCCTTTTCGCAAAACGACCGAGCCCGGACTGATGATGTAGAAATTGGTGTACTGGTAGTGATTGTAAAACGACTATCGGGTAAAATTCTCGGAGCCCATATTGCAGGGCCTCGGGCTGGTGAACTGATTGCTATTTTTAGCTTGGCAATCGACAACAATTTATCACTCTGGAAACTCCGCCGAACCATCTACGCCTACCCCACCTATGCCCTGATTATTAAAAAAGCGGGAGACTCATTTTTTGCGACGCAGATCGGAACGTTAAAAACAGATATCGCAAACAAACTCAAAAGTATCGTTCCAAAAATTGTTTTGGCTCTGCTTTGGTTTTTTGGTATCTATACACTTGTACAATTTCAACAACATAATAATCTCGCGGTAACTGATACCGCTCTCTTAGTGTTTGATTTTATTACTAAAACTGCTTGGGGACCGTTGTTATACATTCTTGCTTACACCATTCGCCCACTGACGTTCCTGCCCGGTACCGCGATGACGATTCTCTCGGGAGTATTTTTTGGTTTGTACGGCGGAATATTCTATACTATTATCGGTGCCAATCTTTCAGCTACCCTGGCCTATTTTGTCGGTCATTTCTTTGGCAGGAATAGCGGAAAAAAAAGTACCGGTTCGCTTAGTCGCTTTACTGCTTCCTGCCGAACCAACCCGTTTATAACTGTTCTCACGATGAGGCTTCTCTTTCTCCCGTATGATGCCGTCAACTATGGAGCCGGCTTACTTAAAATTCCCTTTACACCTTATATTTGTGCGACGATTATTGGAAGCCTGCTCGGCATCACTACTTTTGTTGCTATCGGAGCCAGTATCAGCATCGACGAATTCCGTACTAACGGAATTACTGCCAACGCCATCAACATCACCTTCCTAATTCTATCAGCCGTAATTTTCGTAGCCTCACTCCTCATCGCTCGTGTATTAAAGAAAAAATCATAACGAAAAAAAACTAATTGAAACCAGCTATTTTTTATACAACTTAATTAGTTGGGGTCGTGGTGGCAAATTCTGGTTGAGATTTCTTTGGAGTAAATGTCATCAGGGCGTCGTCTTTGAGCGTAAATACGATCGTACCGTCGGCCTCTTCATCGTAATCAAGCACTGACTGCATCATTGAAAAGTACTCCCCTTCTTGGCCGGGCTCACAGAACATTTTGGTTGAGTCGATAGGTTCGATAGTAAATGATGTCGATGAGCCTGTTTCTGCTTTATATAACGCACTTCCAGTATTACAATCGGTACCCAGGCTAATTCTATTTGCGTCAAATTGCAACGTAAAGACTCCGTCTTTGCGTGGAATAACTGTTTTTCCATCGGAAAATTTAGTAGTTTTCCAAAGATATTCTCCGACAAATGACTTAACAGCAATGTACGTTTCACTTGCTGGCGTGCGCCCGGCTTGCATTACTTGTTTAGTAACAATATCAAATAGAGCAGTGGTTTGGATTTTTGGCACTTCGGCTAACTCTTGCCCGCGGTCATGCACCAAATAATTGATTGTCACCTGGTTGCCTGCGCGTACTACTGTTTGTATCTTTATCATTTGTCCAATCGGCAATGAAGCAACGTGATCGAGATTATCTCCTTCAAGTATGGCGAGGAAGTTATTTTGCAGACCTCCTTCTGTCACAATGATTGGTACGGCCTGGACTTTATTCTCAACCTCAGTTGCAAAATCATCTTGAGCTGTAAGAGTAATAACTCTCGCTCCATCAGCTGTGACGAAGCGTCCCATTGGATAATCGTATTTCGCCGTTGGTGACACTAAATCGAGAATGACACTTGAGCTCGCTTCGTTTGGAATGCTAAATGTTTTCCCCTTCATCGAATACGCTATGGGGGGTACCACAATTCCACTCAGGTCTTTTGGTGGCCTCGGAACATAATGTGCATCATCACGCACAAAAAAATAGTAGCCTGCAGTACCTGCTCCTGCTAATAGTATGAGTGCTACGACCGCGATGATGATTTTTTTCATATATAACAGATTATGTACCTGCAGATTATAGCAAGGCGTGAAGAGAAAGAAACGCTAAGCTTAATTGTCTGGTTTTTCTAAAAAGCTCTATTTTGTATTCAATTATGCTGCTCGTGGGTTGAGTGTATCTAATTTTAGAGCAA
>JAYVHQ010000029.1:0-24239 GCA_043771035.1 Candidatus Kaiserbacteria bacterium
CGCATGGCTAAATTTTTATATGCTCCCCGGGCAGGATTCGAACCTGCGACCAATCGATTACACTTATTCATACGTTACTGTATGGCGTGGACTATATCATCACCGTGCACAATGTGCGGGCGGTGCAAGGCGCTTCGAATGTATTGCTACATCCTACTCCCGTGAGGGATAGTCTCTGAACCTTCAATTAGATTTCTCCAAAAGCTTGGCTGCTGATTGCCCTGGCTTGCGCCGTGGGGGTTCCAGCAATTCACCTTGTTTGCAATAAGGGTTTCTCCTTAAGGCTGCTATTTTGAACATGGTTCAATGTTACAGTCGACTGCTCTACCGCTGAGCTACCGAGGAAGATAACTACTACTTTTACCTCATCTACATTTTAGTTTCGAATGACCAGATACGCAGTCGACTCCGTCGACCTTTGTACCAAAGCTGTACAGGTTGTCGCCAGCCTATTTCGCTATCGCTCACAGACTTGCTGGCAACCTCTTGTGAAATGGGTCCCAGCCCATTTCTCACTCTACCGCTGAGCTACCGAGGAAGGTGGCTACTACTTTTACTTCATCTACACATTAGTTTCGAATGACAGGGTGCGCAGTCGACTACGTCGACCTTCGTACCGAAGCTGTCCACTCATTCGCTATTTATTTCGCTATCGCTACATAACTAGCTGGATGAGTCTTGCGAAAGCTAAACGCTTTCTCACTTTACCGCTTATGCTACCTCAGGAAGGTGGCTACTTTGCTTGATTTACTTATGTAAATTCAAGTGCCTGTATTGTACAGAAATTTGGCGGATATTCAACTAGTATCAGGGAAGAAGGGAATAATGGAAGATTTTAGGCTCAGCACTGGGCCTCTCGGTGCTTTATGTGGTGGGTTTGTAATTTTTGGGGGATTGGTACGGCAAGGTACTAGTTCGTAAGACTTTTGTTTTTTTGTGCATCGTAACTAATCCTAATTATCTTTAAAATATTTTCATTCTATGAATACTAATTATATTATTGTAGCCGTACTAGCCTTAGTTGTAATTGGTGGAGCCGTTATGTATATGCAGCAAAACACCACTGCTGGTACATTAGCTGAAACACAAAAAGTTATGCTGGAGAAAGAAGCGGCTTTAAAGGCAGAAATGGCGGCAAAAGAAAAAGCTATAATGGACAATAAAACTAAAGAGGCAGACAAAGGGGAGGTAGGGGTAATGGTAGGTGGGGCAATGATGGTGCCGACACTTACTATTGTAGATAATGCTGTTAAGGCCAGTAACGTCACTACCCTAGTAGCAGCCGTTAAGGCAGCTGGATTGGTAGACACTCTTAAGGGTCCAGGACCATTTACAGTGTTTGCACCCACTAACGCAGCGTTTGCAAAATTACCAGCAGGGACTGTAGACGGTCTGCTTAAGGCTGACAAGAAAGCTGACCTCACGAGTATCCTGACCTACCACGTGGTAGCTGGTCGTTATACAGCAGCTGACTTAAAAGATGGAATGACACTTAAAACGGTTAATGGCGCTACGCTTAAAGTAAGCAACGTAAACGGTGTTGTTAAGATCAATGGCGCTGCCATGGTTGAAACAGCTGATGTAATATCAAGTAACGGAGTAACTCACGTAATTGATACGGTACTGATGCCACCGAAGGCGTAGTTACATTTGAGTTGCAGTAAAAAGTGCGGGCGTAAGCCCGCACTTTTTTGTCTTTAAAATGAGGTGTTATACTAGGTTATGCTTAATTTATATATCAAAACCCATTGCCCGTATTGTCTAAGAGTCCTGGATGCCAATACAGTGATTGGAGCGCCGCTTTCAGTGCTCGATACCTCCATCCATCCTCAATTAAAAGCCGAACTTTTGGAAAAGGGCGGGAAGACACAAGCGCCGTATCTGGAGGATACCGACCGGGGCGTTTCGATGTATGAGTCCTTAGATATTATTGAATATCTCAAAGAGCATTACGGGAACGGAGGGACGGTTGAGATAAAAAATGTGGGTAATGTCTGTCCGATTGATTAATGATGTTCATATAATAAGTTTAGGTGATATACTTTAGATGTCAGTAAGATTATCAATGTCAGTAGGGAACGGGGAGTTGTAGTTACTAGTTTAAGTCTACACAATGTCATTTCCAAACATTTCTTTTAAACACACCCAGACGGAAGTTAATCATAAGCTACAAGATGTAGTAACGAGCAAGCTACTCTCACTTGAGAGATACGTCGGAGATATCAGCTCTAGTCGTGTGGAAGTAGAATTCTCAAGAATTGCTCCACACCAAAACGGCGATATCTATCAAGTAGAAGTGAATATCTGGAGTGACGGTGTGCTCTATAGAGCCACCAACGCTGATAGTACGTTTGAAAATGCCATTGATGCCGTCCGTAGTGATCTTGACCGCGAGCTTAAACGAGCTCGGACCAAGAAGACTAGTCTGTTTAGACGCGGTGCCCGGAAAATTAAAGAGATGATGCGTGGAAGTTAAAAAGTTATGTTATGTCAGAAAATATAGCTAGGTTTACTCCTGTTGGTGGTGACGTGAAAAGAATTGAACGTCAGTTAGAAGCTGCAGGTTTGGGGGGGGGTAGAGGCAGGTTTTGATTTTAATAAATCTCATGAATTGCCAGCTGCTACCATCGTGGCAATGTGGGAGGATTTAATTAAGCAACACGGATTTGCTAATGTCCCTGAGTCAGAATTAGAAATGAGTGAGTACGACGGTGTTGGTTTGGCTGACGGAGCTGCTGAAGATCAAATAAAGCAAGCGTTGTTACATCATTTTAGTATTTTACATAGTAGTGATTTGTCACCAGCAGAACAGCAGCAGTACTGGTATGACAATCCAATTATTAGAGTATATTTAGCGAAAATTTCAATCAAGTAAAATGATTTCATAAAAAGTCGGCGCTAGCGCCGACTTTTTATGATTGGGTATAATTATACGATCAATCGTATGATTATACATTTACGTACAATTAATTATTTTTGTGAAAGTACTGTTCCCAATTCATTTCGTTTTTTCCTTCGGGGATGATGCGGGTGATGATGAGGGTGATGTCGGCAGACAGGGTAGCATTTTTAATTTTGATGCGTTTGCCGTCATCCATAAAGAATGTTTCTGGCCAACCGTCAAAAGCGCGGATCTTACAGAGATACTCATAAGCCTGTGCGCCTGTCGGTAGATTACTTGGGTCAATTATGAGCTCGCTCATGCTCTTGTCGATTTTGGCACAAAACGTTGCTTCGGCATGATTTTGCTCGGTTGTGGCAATGCTACCTGCTATCCAGTCGGGAATAATTTTAGCAAGTAGGGCACCGCCTTGGTGAGCGAGTCCTTCATCTAAAATACTGCCAGCAACTGGCCAGTGTTCGGCTGGGATATTGGCCGGTAATTGGGCAATGACTGGTCCGTGATCAAGCTCGGCGTCTAGCTTCATGATCGTGACTCCAGTGGAGCGGATATTTTGCAAAATCGCACTGCGGATCGGGCTTGCTCCACGGAGTTTTGGTAGCAGAGAAGGATGTACATTGAGTACGCCGTGAGCAGGGAGGTCTAAGAGCCAAGCTGGGATTAGTTTGCCGTAGGCCGCAACAATCATTACATCCCAGTTGGTGCCTGATAGTTCAAGTAGAGAAGCTGCATCTTTGAGTGTGCTCGGTTGAATAAAAGGAACATTATTTTCAATCGCCCACACTTTAGCCGGCGGTGGCGTAAGAATTTGTTTACGTCCTACTAAAGCATCAGGATTAGTGACAATCAGCGACGGCATATACCCGGCTAGTTTCAATTCATCTAAAATTATCACCGCAATATGAGGCGTTCCAAAAAAAGCGAATTTAAGAGGTGTCTGAGTGTTTGCATTTTCCATAAATAATAAATCAACTATACCCGAAAGTGCGCATTTTCAAAAGTAAGGGGTCAGACCCCTTACTCAAATTTTTGAGACAGTTGTTCCAAAATCTTAGGGATGGCATCCCTAAGATTTAGTTAGGAGGGTTCTTTGGATTTTCGTTTTTGTTTGTCTAGTTCGTCTTTGTGCCAGACTTGTTCGGCACGGTCGGTGAATAAGATGCCGTCGAGGTGGTCGTATTCGTGTTGGATGATTTGGGCGAGGAGAGTGCCGGCCCCACGCTCAAAAACTTTACCGTTTTCATCAGTGGCGCGGATAGTGACGTTGGTTGAGCGACGGACGATGCCGTAGTATTCAGGAATAGACAGACAGCCCTCACCAACCTCATGGGTCTTTTTAGAATATTTTACAATTACCGGATTGATAGCGACCATAGATGGTAGAGCGTCGCGGTCCTTGGATTGGTCTTCAATCATAAAAATCCGCTTACTGATACCAATTTGGGGTGCAGCAATAGCGACTGCAGTAAAGCCGTCAACTTTATAGGTATGGAGGGCAGTGCGCATGTCTTTGAGGATTTTAGCCACAGTTCCATCAGAAAAATCCGCAGAAGTAATTTCTTCAGCAATTGCATGGAGCACAGGATGGTTTTCTGGGACAAGTTTTGCCATATGAATATTTGGTACTATAGCTTATTTAAACAAAAAAATAAATGGATTGCCACAACTGCTTCATTTCATTACACAGTTTCGCAAAGACGGATGGTGGAGTGTAAATGGCTTTTGTACATAAGCTCTAGCTGTGTCATGAAGTGCTTAGATGCAAGGTAGGTGAACTAAATAGTGTGAGATGTACTAATTGTATGTTGATAAATATCTTTTGAAGCTAACTAAGCAGATAAATATTTTGATTTGACGAAAGTTTGTTTCAAAAATTATGCAGATATAAGGCGACAAAGATTGAAAGGATGAGACGTACTGATTGTACGTTGAGTTCTTGAAAGCTGCAGGCAACGCAGTAGGTGTAAATTTTTGGAATAAACTATACTATGCGGTCGGGGTTGATGGTAATGGCGATATACGGCGGCAAATGCCGTAACGTATCAATCAACTCCTTGGTGTCAAAATCGGCGGCTAATCTAATGAGGCAGTGACGCAACTGGGTGTTACTTTTGGAATTAGGGTTGGTGTAGTAGCTGGCTGGGACATTGTGCCGCGTGAGAATTTTTTTTATGAGAGTTTCTGTTTCGGTAATCAATGTGGGGGCACCTTGCCAAGACAGGAATATAAACTTTGCAAAGGGTGGGTATTTGAGCATCGCCCGCAAGGCAATTTCGTCGTCATGGAAACGGTCAACCGCGCCACGGCCAGCGTAGATTAAGAGATCGTCGGTTTCGCTACGGGTTTGAATCATTACCTCACGGCTGGTGTGCTCCCTCAGTTCAAGAATAAGCCTATAGACTGTTTCGTCCGCGCGCCATGAGGGAATCGCCCGCACCGCATCGAGTGAGACAACCGCCGACAGGCTAATGTTGGAAGGTAAGTACGGCATCACCATTTGGGTGCCAAGTAAAATGGCGCCTTTTTGTTTCTCGAATTCAGTACCAATTAGACTGGCTTTTTTATGAGTAGTGGCTGTAGTGTGGTCGAAAATTGCTAAGGGTGTTTTGGGAAAAAGTTTACGACACTCGTCTTCGATTTGCCCAATACCAATACCGCGTTCTCGTAGACGCCACGAGCCACAACTCGTGCAGACATCAGCGGCCCTAATGCGTTTACCTGAGGTGCTCGATACAAACCAGCGTTCTTCGATATGTTCGGGACTAATTGTCCGTAATAGAGAATACGGCGTACCCGAGTCAGGACAACGAAAAATAAACCCACAGTCAACACAAGCCACTACTGGGGCTAGGCCGCGTCTGGCGGCAAAGAGAAATACATTGTGCCGGCCTTCAAGTGTCGTTTGGATGCGTTTGATTAATTCTGGTGAGAATAACTGGAAGGGAATGTCGTTTTGCGGTTTGTCGGTTTGATTGACGATAGTAAGTTTGGCAGGGAGCTCAAGACGGACAGGGTGTTCGCCGTACGTTTGGTACATATCTTCGCGGCGTTTGTGCTCGTCTTCAGTCAAGGTTAGAGTGTCACCCAAAATAATACTGCGACCAGAGGCCACAGCCATAGTTTTTAGAGTCGTCCTGTGGTCGAGGTGCGGGCGGGTTCGCATCACGTAGTGGGCGCTGGTTGCTTGTTCTACAATAATAGTAGTACTGTCGGGACGTTCCAGGTACGCAAAACTCGGTGTGACAATCGTAAGTGTTGATTTAGAGAGGTCAGAGAAAGCCGCGTAGGCTTGCTCGCGGGCTCGTTTGGTTTGGTGGCTGGAAAAACAAATCACCCGTTCTTTGATGCCGTGAGAGAGCACGTCAGCCATTTTTTTAACGGCGGTGCTGGTGGGTACGACAAGCAGTACCGAGCCGCGATGGGCGAAGGCGCTGCGGATGATAGTTTGGTACGCAATCAAACGTTCGCTTAGACCGGCTGCCAGAATTTGAGGTGTGCTGTCCTCGGTACCGGTGACGCAAGGGTTGTGGGGGTAGAGGGTGGCGCCACTGCGGATATCAGGCGGCAATAGTGAGAACAGGATAGCGCCACGCTTGCTCGGCGTCTCCTCGTATATTTTGTCGACTGTTTTGAGGAGGTTATTACTTATTGTTACTACGTTTTTTTGTTCAGGTAATTTACGCAGGGAAAAAGTAGCGGCTTTGAGAGCGGTTTTAGTGCTTGATACTGCTTTGCCGTCGACTACAATACCCTGGATGGTTTTGCCCCGGACGGGAATAGCGATAATTGAACCAATTGGATAGTTAGTACCAGAGAAGTACGTAAGCGACTCAATTTGAATACCACGGACGAGGGGAATGACTTCGATGACGAACATTCAAGTAGTATAGCAAATTTAAAGAGGGAATAGAGAATATGGAATATTGAAGATAAAAAGCTAGTTAAAGTTAGTGTTTGCAAATTAGAAACTAGTGCTACACTTGCATTATGTTAGAGCCTCAAGATATTCAAAAAATGATGGAAGTCCTCGCTACAAAAGAAGATATTCGTGGTGTTGGAAAGAGTTTGAGTAATTTAGACACGAGATTGGCGGATATAGATAGAAGACTAGACGCTTTAGATAATCGTTCAGTGAATATATAGGTTCAGCTTAATACACATAATAAATTTCAATTGATGACAGAATGAACGTTTTGGAAGAAAAACAAGACAAGATAATTAGCATTCTAGATAGAATGGTTGATCGGATGGAGGCATTGAAACAAGAGTACTTGGTGCTAAAAGATCGTGACAGCCGTTATGAACGTTGGTTTATGCAAATTGCTAAGAAAGTGGGTGTTACTTTGACTCCTTAGTATATTGCAACAAAATTAAAAAAGTCCTCATAAATTATGAGGACTTTTTTATTGAACTTTTCTAAAACTCGTCGAGATACTTAATATCAGCTCCGAGGCTAGCAAGTCGAGCTACCAAATTCTCATACCCACGATTAATGCTGTAGATATTCCGCAGGACTGAACGGCCTTGGGCGCCGAGCATTGCAATGAGAAGGATAGTGGCGGGACGTAACGCTGGTGGGCAGATGAGTTCGGCTGCACGTAGTGGGGTGGGGCCGGTGATGTAGATACGGTGTGGGTCTGCAAGGACTGTGTCTGCACCGAGCTTGTCGAGTTCGGTAAAATATATCGCTCGTTTCTCATACACCCAGTCGTGAATGAGAGTTTGACCAGTGACTTGGGTCGCAATCACGGCAAAGAAGGGAAGATTGTCGATATTAAGTCCTGGGTATGGCCTTGCGTAGACTTTTTCGTGGAGGGCTACGAGTTTACTAGGTTTAGTTGAAATATCTACGAGTTTTACCTGACCGTTTACGCCTAAGTACGGTTTGCTTTTTGTGTACTTTAGCCCCATCTTTTCTAACTTCAGTAATTCAAGCTCAAGGAACTCAATCGGGCAACGGGTGATAGTGATCGCAGAGTTAGTGACGACAGCAGCTGCCAAGAAAAACATACTGTCAGTTGGGTCTTCAGCGAGAGTATAGTCAATATTCATATTGATGTCAGCTACTCCGGTGACAGTGAGAGTGGTGGTGCCCACCCCATCGATTTTGACACCGAGCAGCATTAGGAACACACAAATCTCTTGCACCATGTAGTTGGCACTCGCATATTTGATAACGGTAGTCGAGGTAGTTTTTGCTGCTGCAAATAGAGCATTCTCAGTTACTGTGTCACCTGATTCATAGAGAATAATTTCTGATGGTTTTTTAGCTTCATGAGTGATTTTGAATGCTGTTTCTGTAGTGACAATATCGACTCCAAAATGCTCCAAAGCAAAAAAGTGCGGTTGGACAGTGCGACTACCTAATTTACACCCACCAGATTGGGGAAGCGAAAATGCAGGAAGTACGTGCATCAGTGGACCAATAAACATAATAATACTCCGGGTTTTGCGAGCGGCATCGACGTCAATTTTACGTAGGTCAAATTTCTTTGGGGGCGTGATAGTGATAGTACTGCCAGTCCAGACAATATGCATACCGATGCTTTGGAGTACTTCGATAATGCGGTGCACTTCTTCGATGCGGGGCATACGATGGAGGGTAGTGAATCCTCGGTTAAGGAGAGATGCACACAATAAACCGACCGCGCCATTTTTTGAGGTATTAGTTTCGATGGTGCCCGAAAGTTTCTTGCGACCGTTAATCTCGACATTAACCGTACCGGGAGAGAGAGTAATCAGATTTTTACCGAGGGCAACCCCGATCTTCTTTAACATCTCAGCGCTGATATTTTGCGTGCCAGATTCAAGACGGGCGATAGCACTCTGGGTAGTTTTTAATTTTTTAGCTAGTTCAGTTTGCGTTAGCCCAACAGACTCCCTTAAGTCTATTATACGATTTCCAATGTTTTCCATATAAATAATTTATTACTTTTTGAATATAGCATATCTGCTATATGAGTACAAAGTCTTTATTGGTGGAAAAGTACGCTTGGTGGTACACTAAGTATCTTATATGTTCGACAGATTTACTCCAAAAATCGGCATTGACTTAGGTACGACGAGCGTGCTCGTATTTGTGCCGGGGCAGGGGATTGTACTCAACGAACCGTCGGTGGTGGCGGTGGGTGAGAATAACCAAGTCTTAGCTGTGGGAGCTGAGGCCAAGCGGATGATTGGTCGTACGCCAGAGAGTATTAGGGCGTATCGTCCGATGAAGGATGGCGTGATTGCAGACTATAGGGTGACTGAAGCGATGCTCAGGTACTTCTTGCAAAAGGCACTGAGTCGCTACAATATTTTTAAACCTGATGTCATGGTATCGGTACCGGCGGGAGTGACCTCAACCGAGAGGCGAGCAGTAGTAGAAGCGACCATCAAAGCTGGTGCTCGTAATGCCTACGTGGTGAAAGAGCCAATCCTCGCCGCAATTGGCGCGGGCGTGCCTATCTATGAGCCACAAGGTCACATGATTGTTGATATTGGCGGTGGTACCATCGACGTAGCGGTGATCTCACTCGGTGGGATTGTGGCGGCGAACTCAGTGAAGTGTGCTGGTAACCGCATTGACGCAGCTATTATTAACTTTGTGAAAAAAACTCGCAATCTGTCAATTGGTGAAAAGACAGCCGAGGAAGTAAAAATAAAAGTGGGTTCTGCGTTGCCACTGGAGGAGGAGCTCGTGATGGAACTTAAAGGGCGTGATGTCTTTACCGGACTGCCACGCACAACGGAGATTAAAACCAATGAAGTCGTGCGCGCGATAGCCGTTGAGTTACGTGAGATGATTAAGGCGATCAAAGACGTGTTTCAAGATACGCCACCGGAGCTCGCTTCAGATATTATTGATGGGGGAATTATTATGACTGGAGGAACGTCACAATTGCGCAATTTCCCAGAGTTAGTAAAGCGGCGGACGGGTGTAAAGGCACAACTTGCAGATCAGGCGTTGTTTTGTGTGGTTAAGGGGACTGGTGTAGCACTTGAACATCTAACCACCTACAAGAGGGCTATTTTGACTAAAAGGTAGAGGCGGTCGTGCATTTCACTGCATCTACGTTGTCAGCTTGCGCAACACTGCGCTCACCGTATAAAAATACGGCTCACTTGCGTTACTTGTCTTCCTAGTATCTACAGCAAACTGCCCAACCGTTTCATTACTAAAAATACGGCTCGTGGTAATTATTTTCACGTGTTGTAAGTACAGCCAAACAACCACTTTGTCTTAGAGGGCGTTGGTAGCTACTGCAACAGCCTAACCGTTTTATTGTTTGGTAAGAAACAAACAATAAACACCATATCTAATCCCTTACACTCGGCACAACAACTGCAAGACTTAAACGTCTTTGCGAGGTCGCAACCGAAGCAATCTAGGAATAATGTGAGGTTCCTAACGGGCCACATTTACTTGCTGCGGGGTAGTCTATTCACGGTGGATTGCTTCATCTGCGGATTCGCAAAGACGGTAATAGTGTGAGGAGGGTCACAAATTTTATTTGATATTAATGTTTTTTGGGTAGGATTATTGATGTAGAGTGATTGAGAATTTAGAGTGACTGTTCGTTCTCATTATTTATATATATTGAATATGGATACATTAAGTATTAAGACGTTTGGGGTGATTTTGATGATGTTGTGTGCCACGGCGCTGGCAGTGCGGCGGAACCATGCGTTTGAAACGCGGTGGGAATTCTGGGGACTCTTGATTGGTGGTCTGGCACTGCTGTTTATTATTCCAGTGACTACGATGCCGGTTAATTTTATTTTAGCGTTTGTGTTCGCGATTATTATGGGGGCACTCATTGGTCCAGGGATTAAGGGAATGATGATGAGTTACGTTGTACGCAAACGGTTGGAGCAGCAAGGGTACACAAAAGCGTCTCTCGCGGCCATGCCCGCAGCCGAACACGAAGCGTTGGTTGCGCCTATTATCTCAGACATTAATAACCCAGCACACGATTCGATTGTGCAAGATTGGAACAATATTATCGGACTGGCCCTCTATGGTACGGGTGGGATGACGCTTATTACGGCAGCAGCAGTATCGATTCTGGATGTTGATTTCTCATTTTTGGGATTTGGATTATTTGTAGCTTTAGCAGGATTGATTGTAATGGGGCTGCTTAATTATTTTTTCTTCAAAAGTCCACTGATGCGCTTGATAGGATCATACATTGGGGCGGTGGTGTTTTCACTCTTTTTGCTCTACGATTTCAATCGACTGGAGGCAGCAGTAGCGAGTGGTGACACTTCGTGGGAGACAGCTATTAGTCTCGGTATTTCTATCTACCTTGATATCGTTAATCTGTTTATGGATTTACTCGATATTTTATCCTCGCGGTAACTGAAGCGGCAGGTACTAAAAATCCTCGTGAGTCTGTCCTGAGGATTTTTATGTTAGGTGTGTAGAGGGCGTAACGTATTAGAGAGACTGTGGGGTACACTGTGTATGTAATATGTACTTGTAATGTTTGAGAGATCATCAAAAAAATTCTCTAGTCCAGAAGAAGAAGTGCAGTATTTGCGCGAGCGGATTGCGCTGCGCGAGCGGGAAATGTTGGGACGCACAACGGAGGTTGATCAGGCCGACTACGAGACAATCGCCAAGCAAGAACTGCATGAGTACGGGATGTTTACACCTAAGGTTATTTTAAATCCTGACCATGTCATGGATGCTCATATGCTGGCTATGCAGCACGAGGCAGTTATTACGAGTCGAACACCAGCCGAAGAGATTGTACAAGTCGCCTTAGAGCGAGGGATTCGTAATGCGTTGTCTCTTTTGGAACGGGTGGAGAATCCATACGTTATTGACGAGGTGCATAGGCAGCTGATTGAACACATTAAACAAGGGCAGTCAGTTCAAGATATGAAAGAAGGGGTGCCACCGTGGGCGATCATGCATATGACTCTGTTTGAGGTGACATTACCTGAATTAAAAGGGACTAATGATAAAGAATACCAGTTGGCTGATTTGGTGGGGATGATGGAGCAGTTGTTTGCAGGGATGCGCAGTATTGCGCACAAAGATGCTCGTAATACGTTTGTCTTTGAGATTGCGGTCGCTGACGGTAGTGATGATATTGTTTTTTATACCGCCGTGCCGAGCGAGTTTGTGACGCTCTTTGAGAAACAAACTCTGTCTTTGTTTCCGCACGCAGTGATTGTGGAGCAGCTCCATGACTACAATATTTTTGTGGGTGATGGGACTAGTATCGTGGCTGACGTTACGCTAAAGAAGCACCCCATTTATCCGATTCGTTGTCATGATCAATTTACCACCGATCCACTTAATGTCATCCTCAATGCTTTTTCAAAAATTGAAAAAGAGGGCGGGGGAGCGGCGATGCAGTTTGTCATTCGGTACGGTAAAACCGATTATCGCAAAAATTATTCAGAGATTTTAAAGAAAGTCCAAAAAGGTACCAAGCCCAAAGAAGCGATAGCGCGCAGTACCTTTGTGGGTGAAGTTGGCGCGTCAGTTACTGAGCTATTTTTTACTAAAGTTAAAAAAGAAGGAGAGCTAGAGCCAGTAAAAGAAGTTGATAACGAAGCGGTGGAATTATTCACCAAAAAAATCAGCGCGCAGATTGTCGAAACAAATATCCGGATTGCCGTGTCAGCTAAACTGCCACACCGTGCAAATCAGATTATGGGTGAACTGGCAGCTACTCTCCATCAGTTTGCAACCGTCGACAGCAATCAGTTTGTTATTACTGAACGCAAGGGGAGTGCGCTTAGGATAGCGGAGAAAGCATTTTCTTTTCGTGAATTTAATCCAAAAACGAATGTACCACTGTCGCTCACGGAATTATCAACTATTATGCACTTTACCGGTAATGGTATAACGTCTTCCCCGCAATACAAACAATCGGGTGCAACGACTGCGGCAGCGGGGACTGAAACACCCACCTCAGGCACACTCTTAGGTATCAATAAACACCGCAATCTGGAAAAGCAAATATTCATGACCGAGAAAGATCGAATGCGTCATTTTTATGTCATCGGGCAAACAGGTACTGGAAAGTCCGTGCTTTTAAAAAACCTCATCACCCAAGATATTTTGGCAGGGAACGGTGTCTGTATGATTGACCCGCACGGCACTGACATTGTTGATGTGTTAGGTGCGATTCCACCAGAGCGAGAAAAAGATGTGATTTATTTTGACCCGTCTGATTTAGAAAATCCTATCGGACTCAATATGCTCGAGTTTGATGCTAGCAAGCCAGAGCAGAAGACGTTTGTCGTCAATGAATTATTTTCTATTTTCCAAAAGCTCTACGGTGGTAACCCAGAGTCAATGGGTCCAATGTTTGAACAATATTTCCGTAACGCGACGCTCTTGGTGATGGAGGATCCTGATTCAGGTAATACCCTGATGGATATTTCTCGGGTGATGGCAGACGCCAAATATAGGCGGATGAAATTAGAGAAAGCAAAAAATCCTGTCGTCGTACAATTCTGGCGCGAGATCGCGACCAAAGCCGGTGGTGAAGCCTCCCTTGAAAACATCGTGCCCTATATCGTTTCCAAATTTGATGTATTTACCGCCAACGACTACATGCGCCCAATTATTGGTCAGCAAAAATCAGCGTTTAATTTCAGACAAATCATGGATGAGCGGAAGATTCTCCTGGTAAATCTCTCAAAAGGTCGTCTCGGGGAAATTAACGCCAACCTCATTGGTATGATTATTGTCGGGAAGCTCCTGATGGCTGCGCTATCGCGGGTGGATAATGAAGCGATGGATTTTCCACCGTTTTATCTCCATATTGATGAGTTCCAAAATGTGTCGACACCCTCGATCGCATCAATACTATCTGAAGCGCGAAAGTATAAGCTGTCGTTAACCATGGCACATCAATTTATTGCCCAGCTGGACCAGGGTATTAAAGATGCGGTTTTCGGCAACGTTGGTTCAATAGCGGCCTTTCGGGTAGGCTCTGAAGATGCACAGTACCTTGAACCACAATTCGCTCCGGTTTTCCAAGCGTCTGATTTAATGCAAGTACCAAACTGGAACGCCATGGTCAGAATGCTTGCTAACGGCACTCCAACTAAACCATTTAGCTTGGCCTCGATGCCGCCCTTTAAAGCTGACAGTAGTAGGGTAGCACAACTAAAAGCCATGTCCGCCAGTCGGTTTGGACGCCCGCGGGCAGAAGTAGAAGCCGAAATTGCCGCTCGCTATGTGAAAGAACCCATTACGCTCCCACCACTAAGTGCTATGATGTAAGTATTATGGGTGAAAAGTTCCCGACAGAGAGGTATCAACACAATGGAGAATTTACTGATCCGGCCTGGACAGCATTTTCAGAGGCGCAATTGCCACTCTCAAAAATAAACCTTGAGCATGAAAATAGCAGTGAGTCAGACATGCTGATACATAAACTCAAAGGTATGAGTTATCTGTTGAAATCATCTGCTCCAATTTACCAAGGCGTTAGAGTTTTGTATCAAGAAGCGCTCGATGCAAACAATACAATAATAAAAAAAGAATATCATGGAGAGACTGTCGAGCCTGAAGAATTAGCCGTAGTAGCCTCTTTACTTTTGGCTGTAGAAGAAAAAATAAAAAAAATAGAAGCAGTAAAAAATATTCCTATTTTAGTCGACATGGCAGAAGCTGATTTCAACAAGTTGCGAATTGAAATTAATACTTTATCTGATGATGAAAAAGCGCCTCTTACAAGACTCGATGGTTTAATTGATAAACCTATTGGATTAGATGAAGTTGAGTCCTACAATGGCAAAGATACGTATTTTACAAAAATACTTCCTTGGATTTCGGCGGCGTTTTTTGAAGCAGGTCTAAAAAACGAATTAGAAATATTTGAAGCGAAAAATCTCTCACGTTTTGAAAGTGTAACTGACGCTAACCTAATGGTGATTATTTTTAATAAAATTATCAAAGAAGCTTATGGTGAGGTCGTAAAAGGAATGTTTGAAAATAGAAACAGCAAAGTTACTTTTAAATCTGAAGAACCCGTCAGTATCCTTAATGACTCTAAAGTAACTCCAGGGGCTGATTCTACACCCTTTAGGCTTACCGAAAGTATGAGAATTGATACTAAATATGATCCTTTACCAGAAGAAAATATAACTGATCAAGTTGCTCCAGTAGCTGCAATTGCTGAGATACCAACCGAACTAACTGCGCCCGAAAATGTGCCAAAAGAAGAAGGACAAAACGGGCTTGATTTGTATAGTCTAACAAAGGGGAAAGTTGAGTCAAAAACAGAAAATCCAGAGGATGTAAGTAACTTTCAGGAAAAATTTAGAAATTTATTGGATAAAGAATCGTTTACACCCTCTGATTATGTTGAATTTGTAAATGAGCTGCATACAGCTGTACGGAGTCGTTATGATGAGGTGATTGCAAGTGCTGAGAAAAATTTACAGCGTTACAGCAGTACATATACCCCGTCAGTCACAGAAAAAGTAGCCCTGCAATTTTTATCGAGCTTACGTGCACGCTATGAACCCATGCAGGCTAAAGAGTCTGAGACAGGTATCCTTCGAGCTAAAGTGATAAGTAGTCCTGATAATCCAGATAGCCATACAAATGCAGACGATGTAAGAAAATTTACTGAAGAATATTTTGAAACAATGAAAAAAGTGCTTTCGGGCATTACTAAGTTAGAAGGTCTTATTGCTACATCTATCACTGAAACGAAGCCATTAATGTCAGAGACGTATCAGTTGCAATTCGAAACCCTACGAGTGTCGGGTAATCAAGTGTTGTCAACTTTGCCTGAGAATCACGAGCTCTATGAGCCGTTTAAAAACTTGATTGAATCTAGACTGAGGGATGTGATTGCAAATATCTCTGATACGGCAAATGGTAATGTATATTTTATTTCAAACTATACCGACATTTCAATAGTCAGAGATAAAATTAAGGCAGCAGTTTCTTATTTAAAAATAGAGCAGGAATTTTCAGATTATAAAACGAGAGCACAAGCACGCCTGGCTAAAATAAAAACAAAGCTCACTTTGCAGCGTACTGATTCAACAGAGTCACAAACACTCACGCAAGAGATAGTTGAAAAAGTAGAACAAGTTAATCTTGATTTAGCCACACCTATTACTCTGGGCTCACAAAATAACCTGGCATTTGCAGTTGCCTCTAGTGTCGAGGCGAGTGTTAAAGACATAAAAGACCTGGAAACTAAAATTAAAGTAGGACTAGCAGAAGTGGAAAAAAAGCTTGTCCTTTTGGGCCAGCTGGATCCGGCAAAAGAAAGTACCTCACGAGCTCTTATTGAAGATGCATCAGTTGTAACTCCTGAAAATTTTTCGATACCAAAAATTCTCGAAGTAGCTTCAGCCTCAAATCGACTAAGGCCTGAATCTGTGACAAATCGAGAGCGGGTAAAAAAATTACTATCTTACTTTACGCTCACTAAAATTAGTCAAGCGGCGGTGTTGGCGGCGGCCGTTGCTTGGCCAACACCGACAGGCACTGATAGTCAGGCTGGTTCCTTTCCGGTCATGACCACAGCCCCGTTTGTAGGTGTAAGTAGTCTCGCAGAAGTTAGTACTGCTTTTTCTACAACTGAGATAAGCGACTATTTACGTTCTGTTACAACAGTAAAACCAGCTGAAGCAAGCTCTGTAGATATGGTAGCTCAGCCTAGTATAAATTCGTATCAGCCAAGCAACCTCCAGAGTCCACGTACTGCTAGTGAAAAAGATGGTGTTTTCGTTTCAGTAGCTAATCAGGCGATTCCAGTAAATGCCATGCCTATACCTAGGCAATCAGAATCCGAACCAAGCGATGCCCAGCCTTTTATTGAGGATGTTCCAGTGTATCAAAGTGCCGAAAATAGTAAGACAGAAGATGTAAAACATACTATTACAAAAGGTGACATATTCTGGAATATAGCCGAAGGTGAGACGGCTGTTGGTATGTTGCCAGTTATGCAGGAGATAAATTCGAAGTTGCATCAAAAGATGATTGATATAGCCCGTAAGGAGATAAACAAAAATCCGGAACTCCGTAGATTAATCGGTGGTTTTGATGAAACAAAAGCGATACCAGCTAATTATTTAATTATTGGCAAATCGATGAATATAACAGAGCTCGATAGGTTAATGCGGAAAATTGCTATAGACCGTGGTTATTTATAAAAAATATGTATGCATATATCAAATGAAATGTTTCTAAAGGCTTCTAAGGTCCTAGGTCTTGATGAAATGAGTGATGTTGAGCGTGAGGTATTTATTTCTACCTTAGGGAATACTATTTTAGAAAATGCGTTGCTAAAATTTTTGGCGAGTCAAGGGGAATGGGAGCAAGAGTCATTTGGAGAGTGGGTTAAAAATCATGCAGCCAATACAAATATGCTCGAAGAGCTCGTTATGTTGTACCCGTCTTTTGGAGTTATTTTGTCTGAAGAAATTATGCTACTTAAAACAAACTTAGAAAAATAAAAAAACGTTTCTTTAAATTTAGTAATACACAGTTGTGCATGTAATCGTAGTCTAGTGCCAGTATTTAAGATGCTACAATATAATCATTATGACAGCGGATGTGCGTTCTTTGGCTGGGGGTTTACCTGAAAAATTTGATCTTGATACACCTTCAGGAATAATTTTCTTATTACGGGCTATTAGAGCTTCTAAAATAGAAGCCACTGATAAAAATAAGCTGAAAGATCTAGTTTTCCTGTTTAATACTGGAGCAAAAGACGAATCAATAAAGAAAAAACTAGTTGATTTATTGACTTCATTAGATGTTACACCGCAAAGTGTCTTGCTTGAGGCTCCCAAAGAAGTAGCCCAAAATTTGGTGGTTCATAGAGATGCAAGTAAAGCTAGTTTTCCGGTTGGCCGCTTAGTACCTATTTTTAGTACACCAGTTCCTGCAAGTGTGGTTAGTGTCGTGAAATCGGTACCAACACCAACACCAGTTCTCTCTCAGGTTATGCCACTTGATTTGTCTGTAGCAGAAGTGACTGTTGTTACACCGGTTAGTGTAACTCCTGTTGAAAAAAATACGCCACCTGTACCCAACCCAGTGACAGTGGCTTCTAATGTTGGAGGATATCCTGTTTCAAAAATGATGCCTGAGAAAATAATTCCTAATAACGTGGAGGTGGCAAAAAAAGTAGAAATTAGACAAGTAGAAGTTCCAAAAAATGTCGAAAAAACCGTAACACCAGCTACCTATCCACAAGGTGCGACTAATCTAGCGGCTGTGTCCGAAATGAGAATGGAACGTATCCGTTTAATTAAAGCGGACGTTAATTCAAAAGTCGGCAATCCCGTTAATTTGATTGATGTCGACAATAATGTCGGACGTGAGTATATGAGCGCACTACTTGAAGCCATGAAATTACTGACGAGTGCGAGCGAGATAGAGTCGGAAAAAGCAATGGCTCGACTTGAGACGGTCTATAGTAAGGTGATACTACTCTTGGCAGCGGTTCAAACAAAAGACAATACCACCTTGAGTGATCTAAGCCGGCCTGTTGCCCCTGAGTCGTTTACCCAGACAGCTGATTTGATCTCAAATGTTGTACCGGTTGTACCAGTAAATAATTTTGCTGTTCGTAGTAAAGTTACTGAGAAAACAGATGACAATATGGTGGCTAGTGGATGGGAAGCAGCTGCCCTGCCAGTAGAACATGTCTCTAGTGTCGCTCAAGCGCTTGAGAAGGACGACGCAGTGGTCGTGTCTAGGTTAAGTACTGCACCGGCCGAGCCGTTGCGTGAGGTTGTAGCAGCTGTTTCTTCAACGTACCAGTCAGAGATTGCTCAGTCAGTAGGGCAGATACAACCACTGCGAGCTATTACTGATTTGCCGACAGCTCAGGAGGTGAGCGCTAATGAGGCAATGAACAGTAACCCACTTTTTACCAAAGACGTTGACGCTGGTTTGGAGCAACTACTCAGTGAGTGGTCAATCTTCAAAAAAAGCGGTTTGTTTGGCTCTGGACCAAAAGGCCGGGAGCACCCTTTGTATGTAAAAATATCAGCGCTGTCTGTTCCGCTCATTTTGTCTGGCAGATTCGAAGGTTCAACTCAGGAAATAAAACAAAGTATCACTGACTATATGAATGGTTGGCGTTATGAGCAGGGAATTGTCTATGAGGTGAGTGAGACGTTAGATCAGTACCTACGGCGGGTCATTAGGCATATCATAGATTTGCAGAAAACCAAACGTCGTTCATAATAGACAGCAATGATAGATCATCATGCTGTTTTGCTTTTAGGTATCAATTTATCCGCTACGGGATATGACGTAGCGTTATACAAAAATCAAACTGAGTTTGAGTTTTTTTGCTATGAGGTCCTCTCAATTTCTGAAGTGCGAAAATTGATTCAAACTGCTTATGTAAAACCATTTGCGTTACCTACAAAAACAATAGTCATTGAAGCTGCTAGTATTGCAATTGAGGCACAACAGGCTTTGCTTAAAGTTCTGGAAGAGCCGCCTTTAACCACTAAATTCATTTTGGTGCTTCGTTCTTTGGACGGCTTGCTTTCCACACTGGTATCTAGAGTAGCTCTCCTCAATAATTACTCCACATTAGCTGTAGCGACAAATGAAACATTCACAATCTTTCGTCAGTCATCGTACGCTGTTCGCTTGGAGTTAATAGCTAAAATAACCAAAGACAAAGATGTTCGTAGTATTGAGCAATTGAGCGACGGAACGCTTTGGTTTTTGACACAAAAACCAACCATTGCGCATAGCGATATTCTTCTACACTGCGTATCCCAACTAAAGTTGCGAGGATCATCAAAAAAAATGTTGCTAGAGGAAATAGCCCTGACGCTACCAGTGGTAGCTTAAGTCGTCAAATGCTATACTAGTAAAAAGAGTGAGATAATTAACTAATTACGAACATATGGATAATGGATACGAAAAAAAATTAAAAGAAGTGATAGAGTTTTTGCAAAAGGAATATGTAGGTATCAGGACAGGGCAGGCGACACCAGCTCTGCTTGATAGTGTCAAAGTCGAATCCTACGGGACCTATATGCCAATCCAGCAAATGGGTTCAATTGGTGTAGAAGACGCTCGAACACTCCGCATCGCTACGTGGGACGCTAGTGTGGTTCCCGCAATTGAGCGTGCAATCCGGGAGTCTGATCTAGGGGTATCAGTTTCATCAGATTCAGCTGGCCTGCGCGTAATTTTCCCTGACCTGACTGCCGAGCGTAGGCAACAATTGGTTAAAATAGCTAAAAGCAAACTCGAGGATGCTCGAGTTTCTGTCAGAGCTGTTCGCGACGATGCGATGAAAGTAATTGAAAGTGCATTAAAAGCTGGTGAAATAAGCGAAGACGAAAAACATACAAAACGCGAGCTGGTACAGAAATCTGTCGACCTAACAAACCGGACACTCGAGGCCGTCTTTGATAAAAAAAGTTCTGAGATGGCACTCTAATATATGGTAACTATACTCATTTTTCTAGCGGTATTATTTGTGCTCGTACTCGTGCATGAATGGGGGCATTTTATTGTGGCAAAATTGACAGGCATGCGTGTCGATGAATTTGCGATTGGGTTTCCACCAAAGTTGTATGGATTTAAAAAAGGCGAGACCGAGTATAGTTTAAATGCTCTGCCACTGGGCGGGTATGTTCGAATATATGGTGAGGATCCAACTGCCGTGAGTGGTGGAGAGGACAAAGCGCGAGCGTTTAACGCTCGTCCAAAATGGGCGCAGGCACTGGTCTTGCTCGCTGGTGTAACCATGAACTGGATATTTGCCTGGTTCCTTTTGGTAGTGATTATGATTGTTGGGGTGCCAACTCAAATTGAAGAAAGCGCAGCCACCGCTAACTCAGTAGTATATATCGATAGTGTCCTCAAAGGAGCTCCTGCTGATATGGTAGTACCTCCTGAGTCAAAACTCCTAGCAGTTCAAAGTGGTGATGATGTGTTGTCACCTGTTCTACCCTCAACTTTTAGTGATTTTGTGGCAGTCAGGGCCGGGCAGTCAATTGAGCTAACGTATCAAGACAAGGATGGTAAAGAGGCAACAGTAGCTATTATCCCGCAAACTGGCGTCATTGAAGCATCTCCTGACAGAGCTGCTATCGGTGTTGGTTTGTCACTGATAGATATCGTAAAAAAACCTTTTGGTACAGCTCTTGTTGATGCTGCGGTGCAAACATACAAGATGACGACAACTATCATCGTTGGCTTTGGTCAGCTGATTACGGGAAATGTGAGCCTGAGTCAAGTTTCTGGTCCGGTAGGTATTGCCGGTATTGTCGGTGACGCAGCTGCCGTCGGCCTGACTACGCTCCTGTATCTCACGGCATTTATTTCTGTTAACTTGGCGGTTATCAACTTACTGCCTATTCCAGCTCTCGATGGGGGAAGGCTTATCTTTGTAGCGATTGAAGCAATCACGCGCCGGCCTATTCCATCGGTTTGGGCATCGAGAGTGAATTTGGTTGGGTTTGCGGCGTTGATGTTGCTGATGCTGCTGGCAACAGTGAGCGACATATCAAAACTCTTCTAGTCGGACTCGTAAAAACGGCGCACTTCTTCGTTGCTGCTGCGATACATTTTTTCCACCGTACAAAAAGTACGTTTACAGAAAATGTCCTTGCGCGCCTTGAATTGCACTCGTTTTAGCAAGTCCTTCATATGTGGTGAATAAAGATATTTTTTACAAATTTTTCAGTAGATAACGAAAAACCACTACGAGGTTTTCGTAGTGGGGTGCTGGGGCGGATTTATTCCGCCCCAGTCCTGGTCTATTCGACGTATCGACCGTTGGTGTTGTTTGCAATCTTCGAGAATGCGTCACGACACGCGGCGAAGTCTGCTTCAGGCAGGCAGTGTGCCGTCACTGGAGGCAAAGATGTGAACTCACTGAAGCCAGTGAGGTCGTCACCCGGCTCGTCACCGATCAAAACGATCTCATCGGCTCCGAGTTTTGCTGCAAAGAGTAAGGCGGCTCCGACGTTTTCTGTGCCACCCCCGCCGACATCGGCGTAGGTATTGAGATCTTTGACAACCACGGCCTTTTCCGAGAAGGCCACGATCCCGATGATGCGTTCCGGCAACAGGGAATCGTACAGGTTGGCCACCTTGGTACGATCGATACCATCATCCATTGATCCCGACACGTCAACGACCAAGACAATCTTTTTCCCGGTCAAGCCGGCAACAGCCGAGTTTATGTCTTTGGCGGTTTCACCAAGTATGGCTTGTGCACTGTCTTGCGACACCCCCGTTGGTACATAGATGATATCACCAGGCACAAGCGAATTTGCCCAGGCCGGAAAGTTTGCATTCCCCTTGTTGTCGTTGCAGAAGAATGTGCCTCCACCTCGCTGCCAACGTGTGGTATCGATTTTCTCGCGCGTGCGGAAAGCTTTCGAAAGGTCACCGCACCGCCACACAAAGGCGGGAGCAAGTACAGCTTCGTTGAGTGCCACCAGGTCGAGCCCCGATGTACCGTCGGGAGCCCAATCGCGGGCAATCGTTCCGAGGCCTTGTCCCTTTTTCACCACATGTGCGGTGACAAGGGGCAGGGTAGGTGCAGTTTCGGCCTGAGGTGCAGTGTTTTCCGGCACCACTTCCGCAGCCTTTTCGTTGAAATAAAAGTCGTAGTAGCGTACCCAGCCGATAACGACCAGAAGCACAATCATGCCGATCAACAGCACGGGCGTTTTGTTGGGCATTGTTTTGGTCTGCATTGTCTTCTCCCTGTCAAAGCCCTTCAGTAGGGCGATCAAAGTCTTTTTTATTTGTACTACATATTATTTATAAAGTCAAGCTAAAAAATTCTACTTAACTAGGTATAAATATTTTAAGCAACATATGATACACTCAAAGGAATAATTCATAGCAAATATTGTATTTTATGCGACAAACACACTTATTCACAAAGACTCGAAAAGAAGCGCCAGCGGATGAAGTGGCGAAAAATGCTCAGTTACTTATTCGCGCTGGTTATATTGGAAAAGAGATGGCGGGGGTGTATTCATATTTACCACTCGGGTTGCGGGTAGTGGAAAAAATCAAACAAATTGTTCGGGAAGAGATGAACGCCATCAGCAGTCAAGAACTTATTATGACGGCGCTACAACGCAAAGAATTATGGGAAGGTACTGGACGCTGGGATGATTCAGTGGTTGATGTCTGGTTCAAGTCAGAACTTAAAGCTGGCGGTGAGGTAGGATTTGGATGGAGTCATGAAGAACCAATTGGGGAAATGATGAAAAACTACATTAGTAGCTACAAAGATCTACCGATTTCTGTGTATCAATTTCAAACTAAATTACGTAATGAAATGCGGGCAAAGAGTGGAGTGATGCGTGGCCGAGAATTTGTTATGAAGGATATGTATTCCTTCTCCGCTGATGAAAAGAGTCACCTTGCATACTACGAATCAACTAAGCCGGCCTATATGAAGGTTTTTGAACGTCTAGGTATTGGAGATGATACATACGTCACTTTTGCAGCCGGTGGTGCATTTACAAAATTCAGTCATGAATTCCAGACTGTTTGCGCAGCAGGTGAAGATATTACGTATATAAACAAAGAACGAGGTATTGCCATCAATGAAGAAGTGTTAACCGAAGAAACACTACAGAGTCTAAATATTACAAAAGAAGAATTAATAGAGACTAAAACTGCTGAAGTTGGTAACATCTTTAATTTTGGACAGCAAAAAGCGACTGACTTGGGACTAACCTTTAAGAGTAGTGAAGGGGTTGATACACCAGTGTGGATGGGGTCATATGGAATTGGCATTACTCGTTTGATTGGGGTGTTAGTTGAAAAATTCGCTGACGACAAAGGAATAGTGTGGCCGGAGTCAGTGGCGCCATTTAAAGTGCACTTGGTGGCACTTAATACTGACGATGCTGAAGTTAAAGATTTTGCTGAGGGAATCTACAGCGCGTTTAAAGATCGTGGGGTTGAAGTGCTGTTTGATGATCGTGACGCCAGAGCCGGCGAGAAATTTGCTGATAGTGACTTGCTCGGTATGCCATACCGCGTAGTAGTCAGCCGTAAACTAAAAGAATCAGGACAATTTGAAGTGGTTACTCGTAAAACTGGGGAAATGAGACTCTTGTCTGAAGAAGAGCTATTTGCTGACATGGTAGGTGAGTAGTGATTAAGTGATATGTAAAGTAATGAACGTAGTGATTATATTTTTTATACCTGATATAAATCTTTGCAACAAAAACAGCGTTTAATCGCTGTTTTTGTTTATTTATACCACCCCCAAATAACCCCAACCCAAAGTAAGCGACCGTCTTTGCGAGTGAGAAAGTCTGGGAGACTTTCGCAAGAGGTTACCAGCTATTTTGTAAAAATAGCGATAACCTGAACAGTCCCTGTAAGGGTAAT
>JAYVHQ010000030.1:0-2085 GCA_043771035.1 Candidatus Kaiserbacteria bacterium
CATAGCTTTTTGGGGGGTGTAGATATACTCAATTGGATCCTCGATAGTCACAATATGATCAGCTCGCTTTTGATTGATTCTATTGATCATCGCGGCTAGTGTAGTAGATTTACCTTGACCGACCGGACCGACACAAAGAAAGAAACCCTGGGGTCTATCGGTAAAACTCTCGAGAATGGGCGGAAGACTCAGCTCTTCGAGCGTGAGGATTACGTTAGGAATAAGTCTCAGTGCAATGGCCAGACGGCCTTTTTGAAAAAAGGCGTTACCGCGAAATCTCACCCCCTCTTCTGTTTCATAAGAAAAGTCGACCTCGTCACGTTTTTTTAATCTTTCAAAAAACTCGGGCCGCATCATAGACTGAGCAAAACTCGAAACGTCGACATCAGTCAGGATAGGCTTGCGAACAAGTGGTATCAAGCTCGTATTTACTCTGATAGTAGGATGACTCCCAACAGCGAGGTGCATATCAGAAGCCCGCTCATTGAGCACTGTTTGGATAAGTAGTTTTAGCTCTTTTTTATATTCAACAGCCATAATTATATTTTACTCATTATGTCCTCCACTTTTTTTACCACTTCACTCGGTACGGACTGAGCTTTTATGATGTACCCAATCGCCCCCGCATCGGTTGCTTCATCAATATCTTGATCTTGTCCTTGATTTGAGAGCACTATTCTTTTCATCGTAAGAGATGGCATGGTGGTATTGAGTTCAAGCAGTAATTCTACCCCCGTCATGCCGGGCATAATCATATCAACTAACATCAAATCAAAATCTTGCACAGACCCAAGAATACGCAAAGCATCACTGGCGTGAATAGCTGGAGTAACATCATGTCCGCACTCAATAAATTTTGTGCAATACATGTCGCGCAAGAACGTATCGTCATCAACTAGCAGTATTTTCATTACTATTTATTATAACGCTGTCAGCAGAGCCAATAGGCGATTTATCGACAGGTACGCCCGGTGTAACCTCCAGGTCTTCATCGAGACCAATTTTGGTTCCAAACACATTCATTTCTTCAAGCGGTATCTTATGAGCTAACGCTTTAATAATGGCGTCTTCTTTCATAGTCATAAAACCATGTTTTCTCGCTTCGTTATAGATCTCTTCCTCAGACGCGCTTTTTAAAATCAATTCTTGAATAGCTTCATTTACTTCCAGTACCTCGACAATTGCCATGCGACCACGTAATCCGGTAGCACACCCCGGGGTGGGTTCTGGATGAACTACGGTAGTACCAGTGGGAATCCGACTACTGAATTTGGCGGGCAAGGTTTTGAAGGTATCGTCCATCATAAATTGCATACCCTTACTGACGGGTTTTTCAATTCCTGTCCCCTCTTTCACCTTCCTCGATAAACGTTGAGCAATAGCCAACTTTAGAGTTGGCGCAATCAAATACGGATCTACTCCCATATCGATAAGTCTCGGTATAACGCCGATAGCATTGTTGGTGTGAATAGTAGATAGAACCAAGTGGCCGGTTAACGCTGCTTGGATGGCAAGCTGCGCTGTTTCTTTATCACGGATTTCTCCCACCATAATAATATCTGGATCCTGACGCAAAGCTGCTCTGAGTCCAGCGGCAAAGGTATAGCCGATTTCTGGTCTCATTTGTGACTGGCTCACTCCCTCGATATCGTACTCTACCGGATCCTCGAGTGACAAAACATTTTTTGACCCTTTATCAAGCGCCGACAACATCGCGTACAGGGTGGTTGATTTACCAGATCCCGTTGGACCAGAGATCAAAATGATTCCATACGGCTCGGTGAGCATACGCTTGATGGATTCGAGTAGATGTCCTGTCACGCCAACATCTTCGAGTGTCCGCACCCCTTTTTCATTATCCAAAATACGCATAACCACTTTTTCACCATGACTCGTCGGCAAAATAGAGACCCGGAAGTCAATTTTCCGACCGTCAAACGTAGCTGAAAAACGCCCGTCTTGGGGCTTGCGTCTCTCGTCGAGACGCATCGAGGTTAAAATTTTGATACGAGCCGCCACTGCCATCTGCACACCTTTTGGTAACTCTAAACTAGTAGCCAGAACGCCATCGACTCTAAAACGGAC
>JAYVHQ010000031.1:0-18245 GCA_043771035.1 Candidatus Kaiserbacteria bacterium
TATTGAGCATGGGCTAGTGCATACCACTAGAGGACGAGGAAGACCGAGATTGAATTAAGACACAGTATTCAGGAATTTATTGTCCCAGTCACCATTTACGTTTGCATCTACTAAAAAACAACACTGGGTTCTTGAAGGTAACCACATACTTCCTACATTTCTTGAGGATATTGCAAGTAAACATAAGGATGTGATTATTGTAGAAGCATATACAAAAGTATCCGACCCTACAACTCACGAGATTATGATGGGAGGACCTACCCATAGAAGAGTGCTTACCCCTGAAGAGCGAGAAGCTGCGCGTGAGCTTCATGATTTTGTTGTTAAACAAGCTTCAGAATCAGGAAAAAAAGTTTACGAATTCAGTCAGAGCGAGGAATTACTTATGAAACAGACAGATGATATGCTAAGAGAATATTTAGATGAATATAACAAACAAAAAAATGTCTAATATTAAAATAACTACTGCATGCGGTGTGTACTTTAACGATTCACTACTCATGATAAAAGAAAAATAAGATGGCCGAGAAGTGATTGATATACCGGCCGGTGGATTGGATACAAATGAGACAATTATTGACTGTGTAAAACGAGAAGTATTAGAGGAGACAGGCGTGACGATACAAAACCCTACGCTAAAAGCAGTTTTTCAAGTCATTGGGTCAGATATAACTACCATTAACTTTCTTTTTACGGAAACTTTAAGCAAGTTTCCTTTTTTAAATAATTCAAAACCCGCGATCGGTGAGGATATATCAGACATATATTTTCTTCCAATAAAAGAAATAAAGGAAAAGATTTATACGGAACCTAAACTATTCGAGCACGCTCTTGCTCTAAAGCGTTTAGAGATTTTACTTGCAAGAAATATGCCTGTCAGTTCACCTTTTATTATAACACTTTTATCTGTTTGGCTTTTAATATCTTTACCGTCATACAAATATGGGTTAATGGGGAGGCTTCCGTTATTTCCTTAGAATCTATTGCATAATATTTATAATAAGAATGGGTGTGCGGTCTCGACTGCATTCCAGTATTTCACCATAATATCTGCTTAAATAAAGGACCCTCCCCATTGCCCATTACCCCTGTGATTTTAACCATTAGGGAGCTTCGGCTCTTTTTGCGTTGGAATAAGGTTTTGTTTCGATCTATTTGTGCGGTGAAAACGACTAACTATAGACAAATTATCATAATGTGCCATTATACTGTTAGAGATTAAACAAAGGGGAGCTAAATGAAGTACTTAAACAAACTAAAAAGCTGGGCATATATTAAGTTTGACTCATGGCTAACAAGAGTCGGAGTGGAGAATTGTCCGGCGCCACATGAATTTGATCACCTGCCTGACGATTCTAAACTTTTTACAAGTTCAGATAGATTAGGTGACGAAAAAGGTTAATTTAGAAAGATTACTAAAAAATTGACAATAAATAGTTTGTGGTGTTAAATAACATAACTTGCAGGCTTATTTCAAGAAGCTGCAGTAGTTCCTAATCAACTTAACCCTTCAACCTCAAGAGGTAATTAATGACGACCCAAATCAACCGCAAGTCCAAGACTGGCGCAGAAATGATCGCATCAGTAGTGGCGTACAAACATCCCGAGCTGGTTCTGCGCTTCAAGCGCAAGATCGAGCTTGACGATGTCGAGGCTGAGCAGCTGTTCGCTGACACCAAGCGTTACCTGTACCTCTGCACTGTGGCCGACAAGCCGCTGGCACCGCCGGCTGTTATCGACAAGGGTTGGCATGAATTCCTGATGTATACGAAGGACTATCAGGATTTCTGCATCAAGCATCTCGGCAAGTTCGTTCACCACACACCGAACTCGACCCTACGTCCTCATGCTGTGCTTCGCATCTCGGATACCTCCAAGCTGGCCGCAGTGCACTTCGGTGAACTCAGCCAGAACTGGCGGGTGTACGCCAATGACTGCTCGCCCGACTATGATTGCAATGGCGGCCCGAGCTGTAAATAACCTTGGCCCGAATTCACAATTGGGGCTGGCGAGAAATTGCCAGCCCTAATTTTAATATTATTATGATTTCAGATAAATTTTTAAACAATACAAAAGACATGCCTCCAAACAGAATTTTACTGGAAGCTCTACCTTATGTAAAAAATTTCAACTTTGCACTTGATCTTGGTTGTGGTGCATTTCGTGATAGTCGTTTCTTAATTGACAAAGGATTTTTAGTTGATGCTGTCGATAATGGTGTCAATGTAAAAGAAATTCAATTTAAACATAACAGCTTAAATTTTTATTCCCAAACTTTTTGGGAATTTTTTTACACTGAAGTTAAATATGATTTAATAAATGCCCAATACTCAATCCCTTTTTGTGAACCAAGTAAGTTTTTAGAAGTTTGGAAAAGCATCACTTCTTCTCTAAAATCCGGTGGTATTTTTGCTGGACAATTCTTTGGACCAGAAGATGGTTTTGCTCCTGATGCAAAGATGACATTCCTGATAAATAATGAAGTGGATGCACTCTTTCTAGATTTTAAAATTCATACGTTTGTAGAAGCAAAACGAACAAACCAAACCGCGACAGGGCGAGATAAGTTCTGGCATATCTTTGATGTTATTGCTGAGAGGAAGTAACAACATTTAACAAAGAACAAATTGGAATCTATAAATTGATTTATCAACAGGTTTGGGGGTGTGGGGTTTACTTTTTTGGTAGACATAACTTGGGTTTAAGTACCCTTGACAAAAAAAAAAACGAAAAGTGTATGGTAGTTACTAGAAAGCTCAACTCAGAAAGGGGGTGATTTAGATGGCTTTTAAAGGCGGCAAAAGCCGGGCAGTTTCCGGCACCAGCTACCGTGGCAACTCGAACATGAACAAGTACAGTGGCGGCGGCAGCAAAGGGACGTCCACAACGCGTCGTCCGCAATGATGAGGCTCGCTCCTGCTCAGGCAGAACTGCGCAAGCTACAGGGTGGTGACGTCAACCGGGTTTCAAAGACAGGAACCAGACTGGGAAACAACCATGTGCACACCACGCATTTGACTCTGACAACTACGAGGTTGGGGCGAATCGAGTAAGGATACTGGGGGCGGAAATATAATTTCCGCCCCTGTTTTAATTTAGTATACTATAGCAATGGAAAATACAGATAAACTTCATTTTGAAAAGACTATTCTTACTAATGGTCATATTTTATATACTCAAAAAAATGCCTTACCAGTTACATTAATACGTCTAGTTATTCCCGTTGGAAATGCCCATGCGCACAAAGGAAATCAGAATTGTGACGAAGGCTTCTTTCACTTTTTAGAGCACATGTGTTTTGAACGCTCAGAAAACCACACCGATAAATCAGAGTACAATAACCTACTCGCAAAAACTGGCAGTAGCCAAAATGCCTGGACTGATGTGTTCTATACCGAATACAATTTTGAAGCACCAGCACACACGTTCCATACTTCATTCCCAGCTTTTCTCGATCACCTTATAAAGCCGGCATTTATGTCAGAAGATATTGAACTCGAGAAGGGGATTGTTATCAACGAACGCAATCAACGGAAGTTTTTCCCAGGTACTGATGAACTTTCTCAATACACACTAACTAAATGGATGAATGGTAGCTACTACCCTCGAGAGCAAATATTTGGCAGTGATCTTAGTTTGAACACCCTGACACCCGAACTGTTAAAAAAGATTCACCTATACTATTTTTCTGAGCCAATTTCGATTTTTGTTGCAGGTACTTTTGAACTGTCGACACTATTGAAAGAACTAGGTAATTTGCCAAAGGTAACTGATACTAAACCACTCACTATTAACGTAAACCTACCCGCTTGGTGCAATAAAAAATGGCATCAATTTGCTAGCACTGATATCGATGTACCTACCATCTATTTGGGCGGTATTTTTAATAACTATAATGTGACCGATGTCTGGGGAGTTTATTTTATTCTCCAATTACTCACTCATGAAGAATTTGGTACGTTGCAGACATGGATAAGAAAAGATAATGGCTGGTCATATGGATTAGAGCCCGATGTTGACTATGAACGAGATCGAATTACCTGGGGCATTAAAATTCCAGTAAACTCAGAATCTATAGTGCATAAAATTAGAACTGAGATACATGAACGAATAAGAATAACACTTGAAAACTCAGACTTTATAACCACTACTAAAGAACGACTGCTCTTACAAACTTGTTTTGATTACGAAACCATCAGCAGCCGTTTAGACAATGCAGTATCAGTACTAAGTATCGCTGGGTACATCCCAACAGAAGCAGATTACAAAATCTGGCTCGAGGGAGTAGATGGGGAATATATAAAGACTTTATACAAAAAGTACTTTACTCCTGAACACATTGGAGAGTTTTTGGCTGTACCAAAAGCTGAATAAAACGAATTTATCAACAGGTTTTGGGGTGGGTGGGGTTTACTTTTTTGGTAAAGTATAGAATAGTTTATAAGGCAAACGATGCCAGGTAATTTCGAGCACAACAGAGGAGAAAGCAATGAATATCATTATAGTCAAGGGTCTCGAAGCCCTTGAAGGTGAAGACCTGAGTGGAGTAGTACGCCTCGCTAACAAGAAAATGTTACGAGAGGGTAGGCAGCCGATACTCACCGAAGAAGAGGCGGCCACTGCCCTCAAGCAATACTACGCACTTCCGTTTCTACGTCCTGGAGAACAGCAATTCGCTGTTTCATCTACCGTGGACGACTACTGGCATTCGCACATCCTCGATACATTTGCCTACCAGCAATTTTGTGCCCGCGTGTACGGACACATGATGCACCATGGTCCACTTGATCAGGACGATGAGCCTGAGTTCGAGGTCGTGAAAAACCTTTACGACTTGTCGAGAACCACACTACTCAGTCACTTCGGCGAGCTCGTTTCACCTCTCGCGTACCCTGACACAATGACATGCAGTGCAAAGAACGTCGTTGTATGCGTCATGTACTGTGAGCCTAGACAAGCAGCGTAAGCGACCAGCGAGCAGGATGAAAAGGCGGGAGAATTAACTTCCGCCTTTTACTTTACATTTTACATTTTACATTTTACATTTTTATCAAATTATGAAACAACATCTATTTAGAGTGAGACCAAACAAACTTAATGTTTGGTTGGAATGGGTAACAGAACTCAATAATCGAAAGGATGAAGTGGTTATTACTCTGAGAGAAGAGAATTCAACCCGAGAATTTGCAACATTGTTTACAATCGATGGTCAGTCGTATATTTATATGGCGATGGATTTTGCGGGTGAGCCAGTAGTTACAAATCTTGAACGCGAACTCAATCAGACGCACCGGGCAAAATTATCTGAATGTCTTGAATTTGTAGACAAAGGAGAATTACTTTACGACTTTAAAATTGAGTAGCAAACTAATTTATCAACAGGTTTTTGTGGGTGGGGTTTACTTTTTTGGTAAGGTGTGATATAGTTTAAAAAGGGTGATATTCCCGTAACCTTTATATGGAGACTTCGATCATGTTCGGACTTATGTTTGCCGTCCTGAACGCAGCGTTCCAGGCGGTTATGGTCAAATTTGACCAAATCATGATGGGTAACTGTTATGAGGATAGGCCAAAAATTGCGTGGCTGGTTTCCACGATTGCTGGGACAATACTAGGTGTCGTGACCATGCTTGGGGTATCAGTTTGGTATTGGTTCCAGACCGGAGATATCATCACAGCTGGTGACATCCTCAATCAATGGAACGATGGCGTCTGGATGGTAGTGGTTGGGATTCTGACCACGATTGTCATGGGCTGCTACTTTCACCTCTTTAAGAAATCTGAAGCTGGTGAAGCACCTGACGTGACGACAATTTCTATGTGGCTCGCCAGCACACCCATCTGGGTGACAGCAGCTACCTGCCTGATTGTTACGTTTGATCTAGGCTTCGGCCCGCTTGCCGGACTTGAGATTGGTGATGTCTCGCCTTTCTTTTTTCTCGCTATCATGCTAACTACGTTCTTCATCATCCGGTTTGATGCCGAAGGAAAACGTGTCCCGTTGACACTTTCACGTGGTGCTTTGGTGGCTGTGATGGTGATTTCGATTGCCATTTACATCATCATTGCATCGTCGGTTGTGTACGGACGAGAGCTGGCTGAACTGTTGGCACTTCAGCCTTACTATTGGGCTGGATTTGCCACGAGTATCGTCATCTTTTTCAGTAAGACAGTACGGAGGGAGTGGGCAGAGTTTAAGCTGAACAAATTCCATCAGTACAAAAAAGTGATCGTGCTTGCTGAAGTCTTTGGCGCTGGGGTCTACATCTTCGAGATGTATGCACTTTGGCAACTCTCAGGAGTCCTGGTAAACCTTATCAACTCCGGCCACGTAATCATTGTGTTCCTGCTGGGTTTCGTCCTGACCTATATTGGGAATTGGATGATTCGTCGAGAGAAACCATTCACGTGGGGGACTGTCGTTCTCGATGGTGAGACCCTCGTGAGTGAACCAGCAACCAAAATTCAATGGCTACTCTTCGGAGCGGTTGTTGCGGCTATGGGAACGGCGATCTTGATAGCTGGGCAATAAAAACTGAGCATTTGCTCAACAACTGACCACCGCGTAACACCGGTGGTCTTTACTTTCTCAACAGTAAAAACTTGACAATTTGATTAAATAGATTATAATATAAAAATGACAAATCAAACAGAACAGTTCGGTGTTCACTTTATGCTTGATGGGT
Organism: Candidatus Kaiserbacteria bacterium; assembly: GCA_043771035.1. Classification (GTDB taxonomy): domain Bacteria; phylum Patescibacteriota; class Minisyncoccia; order Phycocordibacterales; family UBA918; genus OLB19. The sequence goes on from JAYVHQ010000031.1 coordinate 6,687, forward strand.
ATGGTGCTTCTGAATCGACCTTAAAAGACAAGGAAGCGCTCACTAATATGCTTCACAACATTCCAAAAGCTATGGGGATGCACACCATTAATGAACCTGTAGTTGTAGAAGTTGGCCCAAAAAACCGTAAGGACCCGGGTGGTATTAGTGGATTTGTAATGATTGCCGAAAGTCACATTAGCTTTCACACCTTCCCAGCCCGAGGCTTTGTAACTATTGACGTTTACACTTGTCAAAATAACTTAGATACTAACAAGCTGAGAGATGAATTTACAAAAGCTTTCATGATACAATCTAGTGACATGCACATCCAAAAACGAGGCACCCGCTACCCAAGCGAAAATATATACAATTAATGTATGGAGAGAAAATCAAAAATATTAATTTGGGGATTTATATTTTTGATTTTACTGACAGTCCTCGTTTCTTACTATCGAATATTCGTTATTCACAACTACTATGTAGTCCCATTATAAGAAAGCCGCACATTTGTGCGGCTTTCTTTATTGTTAAGCATCAAATGAACTCCTGTTCTCGTTTCGACGTTCAAACCAATCTTGTTCATACTGAGCATAATCACAAGTTAATTCCTCACCTGGTTGAATGTCTCTACTGGCAACATCTTGTGAGGGTGTTGAGGTAATATTTGGATTTGGGGAGTGATTAATAAATCGTTGATCATCAGAACAAAGTATATAAACTTGCATGTCATGATCAAAATAGCCATGAGTTAGAACTGTTTCTTTAGTAAAATCTGACAAACTATCAAACTGTTCTATTGTAAAGTGGGGATCAAAACCTGGATCGTATTGCCACGTAACTGTACCAGCTGGAATAAACTGATCTGAGAACAATCCGATACCATTTACATCGCTTGATTTAATTGTAGTTTTTACCCGCAACATATATTGAGATTAATAGATAGTACTATACAATAAAGAATAAGAAATATAAAGCTTCACTTATGAATCCTCTCCAGGCATCTTTAACAAACCCAGGTATATGTGATTTTGTTGGACCAACCTATCTAATCTTTTCAGAAAACGTTCCATCGCTTGTTTATTTTTCTCATTTGCCAATATTTTTAATTGCACTTCTACTAGGATTATTTGTACTATTTAAAAACAGTACAGGGTTACCTAATCGTGCACTTTTTTCACTGACACTAAGCTTTGTTATTTACGTATTATTAGATTCTGTATTCTGGGCCAGTAATCGTGGTGATGTAATTATGTTTGTCTGGTCTATGCAGATCCTTTTTGAGCCAATTATCTATATTAGTTCATTGTATTTGATGCAGACATTGATATCTGGCAAAGATAATCTTTTTATTGAGAAAGTTTTTATCGGAATTTTGTATTTACCAGTAGTTCTTCTGGTCCCAACAAGCTTAATGTTATCGGGTTTTGATGAGGCAAGCTGTTTGAGTATTGAAGGACCAATGGCTACGTATTACACCTATGGAATCGAAGCGATAATTTTAGTTTGGATTATTATATTTGCCACAAGAAGTGCAATTAAACTTCCCAAACGACGTGGCGAAATCACAATACTTACACTAGGCATTACCAGTCTTCTTTTAATGTTCTCAATCGGAAGCATCATCAGTAGTTTCACAGAAGACTGGCGCTATGCTCAAATTGGCTTATTTGCTATGCCAGTATTTATCAGCTTCTTTGTGTACAGTATTGTTAAATACAAAACCCTAAATATAAGACTTTTTAGCAGTGTTGCATTAGTTATTTTCATTGGTGCACTCATTGCTTCGCTCTTATTTATACAAGATACAAATTCATTTAGAATAATTACTGCAACTGCCTTTATACTCTTTACAGTTCTGGGATATCTCTTGATTAGATCAGTGTACCGCGAAATTAAGCAACGTGAACAAATTGAACAACTTGCAGTGGGACTTGAGCGGGCTAATGAGCGGTTACAGGTTTTAGACAAACAAAAGTCGGAGTTTGTGTCGATTGCTTCGCATCAGTTACGTAGTCCACTAACGGCTATACGGGGGTATGTGTCGATGATGGTGGAGGGGAGTTTTGGAAAGTTGCCGGATAAGGCAAATGAGGCACTTGGTCGGATATCAGAGTCTACTGTATTTATGGCGTCTTCTATTGATGACTTTCTTGAGGTGTCACGCATTGAATCGGGGAATATGAAGTATGACTATAAGGATGTTAATTTTAAAGAACAGGCGGAACATATTGTAGACGACCTACGTACTGACGCCTTGCGACGTGGATTGCTTCTCATGTTTCGCTCTGACATGAACGGGAATGGGCTTGTGCGGGCTGACGCTGGGAAGACGCAGCAGATTCTTCACAATCTCATCAACAATGCGCTGAAGTATACACCTAAAGGTAGCGTGACCGTTTACGCCCATGATGATGTAAAAGGAAAGAAAATGTACGTGGAAATTATTGATACCGGCCTAGGATTAAGTGCCGAAAGTATCACAAAATTATTCGGGAAATTCGCCCGCGCCAAAGTCGCCAGCTCAGCTAACATCATGGGAACAGGACTGGGACTATTCGTAGCGCGAGAGATGGCCAGGGCTATGGGAGGGGATATTACGGTGGCGTCGGATGGGGAGGGGAGGGGGTCGACGTTTACGATTGGGTTGCCACTGGTGTAAGGAAACTGGATTGCCACGCCTGCGGGCTCGCAAAGACGGAAGTAGTTTAAGTTGTCGCTATTTTTTGCAAAATGGCTGGTAACTACTCGCTGCTATCTCCCAGACTATCTCACACAAAGACGTGAGATAGGTTATTTGTATAGCTCACTGTGTGAACCTATAGCTTCAAGTATTACTATGCCGGGAAAGGACTTATCAAATATTACCCGTATATCACCTGAAACATTGAAGCTCCAAAGATCATTCAGTTTACCTGACAGCTTATGGGTATTAAGTATGGGGGCATTTATATCGACTAGAAATAATTCGATTCTCTTTGCAAACTCTTGTTGTACCTTTTGCGATTGTTTCTTAAACTGTTTATCAAATTTCTTGGTAGTAGTAATTTGCATATACTACGATGTGAGGTGCTTCATGAGATCTTTGGTCGTAGTAAAAGGACCAGAGGTTTTGCCACCTAAGTATTCCGTTCGGGCTTCTTCTACTAACTCTTCAAGGTAAGGAGTTATACGGGGGGCTGACGATAGCGAAAGTTCACCAGTACGGGCAAACTGACTGAGAGTGGCATTAACAATTGAGCTCAAAGAAAGTCCGAGCTCTTCGGCCCTCTTTTGGGCACGTTCTTTAACGTGCGTATCAATCTTTAAATTAACTTGTGTTTTCATATCTATAGTATATATATATGGTATATTATGTCAAGATCGACTGTTGGCTTTTTTATATTTACTCGCTCAGCCAACAACATGGGAACTGGCTTGGGACTATTCGTGGCGCGCGAGATGGCTCGTGCCATGGGTGGGGATATTACAGTGGCGTCTGATGGGGAGGGAAGGGAGTCGACATTTACGATTGTGTTACCACTGGTGTAAGAGTCGCTTGAATAAAATACAATTTTGTGTTACGGTTTTAAGTCTTGAGCAATCAAGAATTATATTTTTTGAAGAGCAAAAAGGAGGCTCTAGACCATGGTGAAATTTACCTATAAGTTCAAGTTCACTTGCCAAACAAAGAACGAAGAGGGGGTCGTTGGAGACTACGTCCTGTACGAGTCTGAAAAAAGACTGTCCCCCGAAGAATTGACTGACGTGTGGCACAACAGGCTCTTCGAAGATTCTCAAGGTCACTATTTCAATGTTCATTCAATCAAGTTCGCATCTCTCGAAGAGCACGCGATTTCGGTGATTAATCTGAAACTCGCTGATCTTAGATGAAACTGCAGCCGGTTAACATTTTCTTAAGCGAACACAAATCGCTTAAGAATCTCTTCAAAGAAAATAATTTGTTTAGAATATGAAAAAAATAAAAGTTGGGTATCAAGGTATGAGTGGTGCGTATAGCGAAATTGCCAGCGAAAATTTTGTGAGTATAGCAAAAATTGAAAATGCACAAATTATAGCGCATAACTCTTTTGAAGATATTTTTGAAAATATTGCAAATGGTAAAATTGATTTTGGAGTATTGCCAATAGAGAACTCGTTGGGCGGATCTGTATATAAAAATTTTGACTTACTGGCAAAGTACGATTTAGAAATAGTTCTCGAAACATCTCTACAAATTAACCATCAACTACTAGCCCTACCAAATGTTAAATTATCAGATATTACTGAAGTGTATTCACACTGGCAAGGACTAGCTCAATGTGATCAAACTATAAAAAAAATGCTCCCAAATGCGAAATTAATTGAGTTTTTTGATACGGCTGGTAGTGCTGAAATGGTATCTGAGGGAAAAAAAAGTAATAGAGCAGCCATAGCGAGCACTAAAGCCGGGATGGTATATGGACTAAAAGTTCTCAAGAAAAATGTACAAGATGATGTAAATAACATCACTAGATTTTTGATAATAACAAAGAAAAATAACAAAAATAAATTTGTACTAGAAAGAAAAAAATTAAAAGTAAAAACATCTATCATATTTACAGAAGAAAAAGATGAGTCTGGATTCTTGTTTAGATGTCTCGCATGCTTTTACTTACAAAAAATTAACTTAACAAAAATCGAGTCTCGGCCTATTCCCGGAAAGTTGTGGCAATATTATTTTTACGTAGATTTTGAGGGAGATATACATGATGAAAAAGTAAAAAATACATTAGCAACTTTAGCAGAAAATGCTTCATATTTAAAAGTTCTAGGTAGTTATGTTTTTTAACTGTTGGTATTACTTCTGTAAGATTAAGATTCGCTCAGATAGAGAAGACCTGATGATGATCTCTACAGTATAAAACACAACTGGTATATACCAGTTGTTTTTTATGTATACAGCATACTTTTCCTCAGGCAGTTACATTTAATTTATATATGTAAGGTATTATATTATTAATTGAGCACTTTTTTGTGATTTGGACAAAGCGTGGATTGCCGCGCTTCGCTCGCAAAGACTTTAAGTACTAAATATATTTACATATGCACGACAGCACCAAAGCCACTATTACTCGTAGCGTCCTCGCACTGTGTATCGGAATATCAATTTCATTGATGTACTACGTAAATATTGTTCAAAAGGACTATGAAGTATTTACTAATGAAAATGGACCAGAAGGACGAGCTAATTAATGTATTGTTTTCATGTTAAACATTGTTGACCCAACTATCTGCGCCTGGAAGACTGCGAGTTATCTGATTTTTTCGGAGAATTTGGCGGGGAGTTTTCAGTATTACGGGCATTTTTTACCTTCTTTGTCGGGTCTGATTATTGCGATATTTGTACTGAGAGCAAATTGGCGCAATAAGGCAGCCCAAGCTCTTTTGTTTACCACCACTATGTTTGCTGTCTGGTGTTTTCTTGACCTGATAACCTGGGCGTCACCGCGGTCGGATATTATTATGTTTGTCTGGTCGACTTTGATGTATTTTGAGTTACTGATGTACGTAGGGGCGTTTTACTTTGTGTACGCTTTCTTTAATCAAAAGTTTCCGTCGTTTAAGATCGAACTTGCAATATTTGCTATGTTCCTGCCACTCATACTATTTGGACATACCAAACTCAATCTAGTTGGCTTTGATTTCACTAACTGTCTGCGCTATGCGAGCGAAGGACCACTCTGGCAGTACTATGTATATGGCTTTGAATTTCTTTTTGTGGGTTTGATTTTAGGGCTCACTATAAATGAACTGTATCTAAAGCGACGCAATAAGAGAGAGACTATCCTGGTAGCTTCAGGTATTCTGTTGTTCTTACTCTCATTCTCAATTGGTAACCTGATTGGTAGCTTTTTGGGTGATTGGAAGTCAGGGCAGATAGGACTCTTTGGGATGCCGATATTTGTAGCATTCTTAGGGTATATCCTGGTGCGATACCAAACATTTAGAATTAAACTGCTGGCTACCGAGGCGCTGATGGCTGGGCAACTTATTTTATTGTGTTCTCTTTTATTTGTTCGTTCTATTGAAAATGCGCAGATTATTGCCCTGGGGACAATTTTATTTTTCTCTATATTGGGCACACTACTAATCAAAAGTGTCCGGAGTGAGGTTGAACAACGGCAGGAAATTCAAAAATTAGCAAACACGCTTGAGGTTACAAATGAACGATTGCGGGTAGTTGATCAACAAAAATCTGAGTTTGTGTCGATTGCTTCACACCAACTACGCAGTCCACTTACTGCAATTCGTGGATACACGTCGATGATTCTCGATGGTAACTACGGTGCGGCACCTGAGCAAATGACCCCGGTACTTAATCGTATTCACGAATCAGCTAAACTAATGGCATTCTCGATTGAGGACTTCTTAAATGTATCGCGGATAGAATCTGGAAATATGAAGTATAACTACAGCGATTTTAATTTACGTGCTCAAGCTGAGCATATTGTAGATGACCTCAGGCCAGAGGCGACTCGTTCAGGACTACTGCTATTTTTTAAGTCAGATATGCATGGTAAAGGTATCGTACACGCTGATATTTCCAAAACACAGCAAATATTGCACAACCTCATAAATAACTCCCTTAAGTACACCCAAAAAGGTAGTATCACTGTATTTGTCTATGATGATATCGGACGCAAACAACTCGTTGTAAATGTTATTGATACGGGAATTGGCATGAGTGCTGAAACAATGAACGATTTATTCCAAAAATTCAGCCGGGCAAAAAATGCAAACAGTGTCAATGTTGGAGGAACTGGCTTGGGATTATTTGTAGCCCGAGCAATGGCCCGTACGATGGGTGGAGATATCACCTGTACTTCCGCCGGAGACCAAAAAGGCGCTAGTTTTGTTCTGACGCTGCCACTGGTGGGATAGACATACGCCTTGCTGTATATTTAAGGAAATGTTATGATAATATCATATTATAAATTATATTATATTTTATGACTACATTATCTGTACCATTATCTGCTGAACTGGCTATATATATTGAAGAAGCTACAAAGAGTAGTGGCTTAACGAAATCTGACATTGTTCGCCAAGCACTCAGACTTCACGCAGAAGAAGAGGCTGTGAGAAAAGTTCTGTTAGCTGAAAACGAACCGACACTTGATGGAGACATAAGAGAATTGATGAAACATATTGTATAGGTATGCTTATTAGATTTAAACCATCTTTTGTGAGGGACTTGAAGAAGTTATCAAGTGATATTCGTGAAGAAGCACTGGAGAAAATGGATTTGTTTAAAGATCTAACAAACCATCAGAAACTAAAAGTGCACAAATTACAAGGAAAACTCAAAAATCGCTACAGTTTTTCTGTCACATACTCACACAGGATTGTATTTTCATACGAAAATAAAGATACAGTGATTTTTACAGCGATTGGAACGCACGACATATACAAATAGCGTCTTCATTTTGGAATTACCCAGTAATTTGGTATTATCTAAGCATATATGAAACAAACTATATTTACGGGACTACAGTCATCAGGGGATCTGCACATTGGGAATTACTTTGGAGCCATGAAGCCGTTTCTTGATCTATATAATGAGAAAAAGGAATCAGCGAATTTCTACCTCATGGTGGCTGACTACCATGCACTAACATCTGTCCGTGACGGAGCTGCCTTGCGTGCCAATATCTATAACACCGTACGTGACTACCTAGCAGTAGGGGTAGACCCCGAACAGGTAACCCTCTTCAGGCAATCAGATAATCCAGACCATACTGAAATGGGGTGGATTATGAACTGTTTAGTTACGGTGCCATTTTTAATGTTGGCACACTCATACAAGGATAAAGTAGCCAAAGGCCTCGAAGCCAATGCTGGACTGTTTACTTATCCCATGCTCATGGCGGCTGATATGCTGCTCTATGGGACTGACTTGGTACCGGTTGGTGAAGATCAACGTCAGCACCTCGAATATACGCGTGAAGCTGTGTCGAAGTTCAATAACGCCTATGGTGAGGTTCTCAAGGAACCAAAAGAACTTATTCTCGATGCGGTAGGAATAGTGCCTGGAACTGATGGTGCAAAAATGAGTAAAAGTTACAAAAATACCATCCCACTCTTTGGTAGCCGGGAAGACATTACAAAAGCTGTCATGAGCATTGTAACTGACAGTAGTGGAGACCGACCTGAAAATGTGTACGCTATTCACAAACTATTTCGCACTGAAGCAGAGCTTGAAATTTTGTACACTGAAAACGCTGGTAAGTACAAAAACCTCAAAGAAGCACTCATTGAAGACATCGATGCGTTTATAGAACCCATGCGTGCCAAGCGCGCCAGCATTACTGATGATGAAGTCAAAGCTGTACTAGCTGACGGAGCAGCTAAAGCAAAACTCGTATCAAACGATATGCTCAAACGTGTACGTGATGTAATTGGAATAAGTCTATAACACCATGTCGGCTGAAAACCCGTATGACCATGATGGGCCATTTGCCCTTGATGGCTTAGTGCCTAAAGAAGTGGCGAGGATTACAGATCTTATACACTCAATTATCGAGGAAGATTTCAATTTATTAATAGACCTTGATCACACTGGCTCAACAGGAATTGTTAGATTAGAAAAAACAAATATTTCTTATAACGTTATAGAAATATTAGAAGCAATACATATGGTTATTCCTGAAACTATAAGTGTTATGTTTGATAGATCTACAAATTCTTTTCTTGTTTCTTTGCAGCGCCAATCTCTTAATTGACAAGTGGGCAGAGAACAGTAATACTATAAATAACCAACGACGCAGTTGACACCTGCCGAGGTCTGAGAATCGTGAGGGATCTGACCTCTCACCAAGACTCCGGGAACGCCCGATATAGCGTAACTTCAAGATCTCTTGATTACGTACTCACTATACGTCGCAACAGAGAAGTAGGGTGGCACCGCGACCAAAACATTATTTGGATCGCCCCTACAAACTTATTAGTAAATAATATGTTTGTAGGGGCGATTTTTCGTTCCTAATGCAAATATACGTAATAATAGTAAATATGAAAAGAACACTCATTAGAGAGCTTAAAGAAAATCTAGAAAAGGAAGTCACAATCAAGGGCTGGGTTGATGTGGCTAGATTCCAGGGTAAGATGGCTTTTTTTGATTTTCGTGACCGTTCAGGCAAGATTCAAGGAGTCGTTTTTGGCAAACCAGAAGTACTAGAAGTAGCCACCACCTTGAGACAAGAATGGGTAGTAGAAGTAACGGGAATAGTTCATGCTAGACCAGAGAAAATGGTGAATGCCTTAGCTGAAAACGGCACTATTGAACTAGAGATTATAAATATAGCAGTCCTAGCACAAGCTGAAGCAATGCCATTTGATATGTCTGTCGAAGGATTCAATTTGGACCTAACGACTGAACTTGACCATAGGGCACTCACACTGAGACACCCTCGACTCCAGGCTATTTTTAAAGTACAGAGTGTAATTATTGACTCGTTTCGTGAGTTTATGAAACAAAACGAATTCTTTGAATTCCAAGCACCTAGTATCACTCCCGCCACAGCTGAAGGTGGGGCAGAAGTGTTTCAGGTAAATTATTTCGACAAAAAAGCCTACCTGACTCAGTCACCACAACTGTACAAACAAATAGTGATGACGGCTTTTGAACGAGTGTTTTCCGTTAATAAAGTATTCCGAGCGGAACCAAGCGCAACCACTCGCCATATCACAGAAATCGTTTCGCTTGATGCCGAAATGGGTTTTATAGACTCATGGCTTGATGTGCGAAACATGTCAGAGGACACCGTACGCTACATCCTTACTGAAGTCGCTACAAAATGTTCTGCCGAGCTAACTCTCCTCAATGCCACGCTACCCACACTTATTGAAAAAACTCCTACCTATTCACTCACTGAGGCGCAGGAGATGATTTTTGAGAAAACGGGCAAAGATGTACGAGGCGAAAAAGATCTTAATCCCGAAGATGAACGAACGTTGTGTACCATTGTTAAAGAGGCGACAGATTCAGACTTTGTGTATGTCTACGGCTATCCAACACGCCAAAAGCCTTTTTACGTTTTCCCAAATCCAGAAAAACCAGAATTCAATGAAGGAATGGACTTACTCTGTCGTGGAATTGAATGGCTCTCAGGTGGTCGCCGCATCAATGACTACGCACAACTATGTGAACACGTTAAAACGTGGGACATGGATCCAAACGCTATCACTATGTTCCTTGAAGCCTTCAAATACGGAGTACCCCCAGAAGGCGGATTTGCTTTTGGTGCGGAACGTATGACAATGCAAATCCTCGGACTTAAAAATATACGAGAAGCTACCATGTTCCCACGGGATATGAACCGAATCGACATGCTGCTATCAGGAGCTGAAAAAGAATCATAAAATAAGAAACACTCACACACACGTGCAGACTTTTCTGCGACAAGTATAACGAAGCAAGATAATTAAAATAAAACCTTTCAATTAACTCAAAGGTTTTATTTTAATTTCAGACGTGGATTGACACGTCGTTTCGCTACGCTACAATCCTCGCAAAGACAAGACTTCGTCTTTGCGAGGAGCTTGCGACGTGGCAATCAACATCACTATATAATTTCTGCTATAATTACAAACATGTCTACCAAAATTATCCTTTCTCCCAAAGATACAAACTTACTTGATACCAAATACACTCGGATTTTTCTTACGGAAGATACTGGAAGTCACCATCGTTTTGTCGAAACTGCAGACGGCCACACGGAATACCGTCAGGGAGCAGGAAAGTGGGCGGAAGTCACGCCACGTACCTTTCGCACACTATTGCGTAGCGTTGTACAATCACTGAAATCACACAAAGTTGAGTATGCAGCTATCGCGATTAACCGCGATAGTTTTCCGAAACTCCATATTTACAGTGAAGCCTGGTTTACGTCGACTGTTGCTGAAAACCTCGCGCTTGCAGCCTACGACTATACTTTCTACAAATCAAAACCTGACACCAAACACTCACTTAAAGAAATTACTGTGTGTGGGCAAAATTCAATCGCAGCTAAAACTGGCTTTGCCCGGGGGACAGTCGTTGCTCAATATGTAAATACCGCTCGTGATATCGCCAACACTCATGGGGATGATCTCACGCCAAAGGCGCTCGCAGCCCAAGCTAAAAAATTAGCGTCTGGTACTAAAGTATCGGTAAAGGTATTAGGGTTAAGCGAAATCAAAAAGCAAAAACTAAACCTCATAGAAGCGGTCGGGAAGGGTTCACACAATGAACCGCAATTTATTGTGATGGAATATTGGGGGGAGGGAAAATTGAATATCGAAAATGGAAAATTGAAAAGTAACGAAAAAAGTGCAAAAGGCGACAAGAGTCCGCTCGTTATGATTGGAAAAGGAATTACCTACGACACTGGCGGGCTCAACGTAAAGCCGTCAGGGGCCATGCATGATATGCATATGGATATGTCAGGGGGGAGTGCGGTGATGGCAGCGATAGTAGCAGCGAGTAAACTTGGTATTAAGAAGAATATCATCGCCCTTATCCCCGCAGCAGAAAATGCAATTTCTAGCCACTGTATGCGTGCCGGCGATATTGTGACA
>JAYVHQ010000032.1:0-5811 GCA_043771035.1 Candidatus Kaiserbacteria bacterium
GCCAAATCCTATCCCGACGTAGATCCAGCCAACCATGCGCTTGAATTACTTACAGATATTAAGGTGTTGCAAAAGGTGGAGGTTGAATCTACGTGATACAGAACCTAGAAGTAACTTGTGCGAGCAATTACAGGAGTCACCTTTTATTTTGTTGCCGCTAGAGTTATTTTTGCTGAGTGTCGGGGTGACCCAGTAGTCTTAGTCGTAATTCTACAATGCCGATTTTTGCCTTGGAAGAGTAAGGGAATAGTTTGTGGCCGCGGATTTGTTCACCGAGTTCTTTAAGCTTATTTTGGTACTGAGATTTTTTGATCTTATCGACTTTGTTGACCACAACCACAATCTGCCGACCAGCTTTTTCGAGCTCGTGCAGCATCTCTAAATCATCAAATGTTGGTCCTACGAGCGCATCAATGAGAAGTACCACTGTTGGATTATGTTGGGAATCAAGTAGATACCAAGAGATTAATTTCTCGAGCTTCTCCAGCGTCTCCCGTCCCGCTTTTGCGTACCCGTAACCGGGCAGGTCAACGAAATAATGTGACTCGTTGATTAAAAATATATTCAGCGCCCGGGTGCGCCCGGGGGTGTCGCTCGTGATAGCGAGCTTACTTGAGTTGGTGAGGGAATTGAGAAGACTTGATTTGCCGGCGTTAGAACGACCAATAAAGGCAATTTGCGGCGTACCGTCGCTTAAAATCTTATCCGTACCCATTAACCCTTTTATAAATTTAGCTGAAGTGATGTTCATAATACGAGCATCCTAGCAAAATTTTGTAATAATAGCGACTCAGCTCAGCTACTCTACTTAATATCTCACAACATCCACTCGCTACCCCAGCGATTAATCGCTGGGGTAGCGGCGAATCTCTCAAACAGTTAGGCCACAAAGTAAGCGTATGTAACGCATATCGTTTGTAAGAGAAAGTTGAGACAGCGATTAATCGCTGTCTCAAACGTGCTTACACATATTAACGTAAAGACTTCCACCTGTCTTTACCAAGGCTCGGCATGCCGGCATTGAGTAAAGTCTCCAGTAAACTCAGAAAAGCTTTTCCGTCAAACGTTTTGTTTTCATACCGCTTGATTAAAAAATCAAAATGCCCCAATGACATTTTTGACTTGATGTCTCTTACAGTGGAGTCACTCACCAATACTGTCCGAGCAATAGAGCTTGTTGGATGTTTCTCGAGTACCATAATAACAATTGCAAGACGCTTAACGAGCATAATCTGTTCAGATTTTGATAATAAGTTAGAAAATAAATCCCTTACTTTAAATTCGTCTTGCTCAGCAAAAAATTTCGCAAATTGACCTAGTAGTTTTTCTGAAACTTTATCTTGTAAAATCTGTTTTGAAACGTGTGTCATAGTTTAATACAGCGATTAATCGCTGTATTATACCATGTGGCATTTAGGTATCTTTGCTACCTAAATTTTAAACTACCTTCAGTATGTGTCCTATATGATAGACTGTTAGTTAATTATGAAAGATACAATTACTATTTTTACTGACGGCGCGGCCAAGGGGAATCCGGGACGAGGTGGGTATGGTGTTGTGATTTCTTATGCAGATAAGGTGGTCGAACGTGGTGGACATAAAGCGCGCACTACTAACAACGAGATGGAATTGATGGCGGTAGTGGAAGCGCTCAAAGTAGTGGCAACTGATGGTATTCCTGTGGCGATTTATACGGACTCAAAATATGTCGTCGAAGGGGCAACTGGTTGGATTTTTGGTTGGCAAAAAAATGGCTGGAAAACTAAAGCCGATACTGATGTGATAAATAAAGCACTGTGGCAAGAGCTGATTCCGCTGTTAAAGAAAGTATCAATAGACTGGCACAAAGTTCCTGGGCACGTGGGCATTGCTGGTAACGAACGAGTCGACACTATCGCCTCGACGTTTGCCGAAAAAGGAACCTATGAATTGTACGATGGTCCAAAAAGTAACTACGGTTTTAATGTCGAAGACACATCATACGACGAAGCCAAAGCCAAAGACCGCAGTGACGCCAGGAAGCGTTCGGCTCAAAAAGCGTTTTCATATATTAGTGCCGTTGATGGTGTCGTGCAGGTCCACCAAACCTGGGCCGAGTGTGAAAAGAGAGTAAAGGGGAAGAAGGGCGTACGGTTTAAGAAGTCCCTTGATAAAGGGAATGAAGGGGAGATTATGCGGGAGTTTGGGGGGTAGAACACAGTATAATTAATAAGGTCACATCTCCCAGGTGTCTGTTTGCTGATGGTAGGTTGGTATGAAAAATAAAGAAACGACACAAAAAGAATATACCGGAGGAATTCCCCGGACCCCACTAAGATTTATGTGGTTTGCGATTAAGCCAAAGCGTGGCTTTTTCTTTGGTGCTTTAATTTGTATTTCCATAGCGGCACTTTTACATCAAGTTAGTCCGTACTTGTTTAAACTTATTATTGACGCCATTGAACAAGATAAGTTAACTTTGATTCCAATCTACCTTGCCATGTATCCCTTAATTTTTTTGGGTATCGAATTGTTTTATCGTTCAGCTGCATATTTTGTAGCCCGTGTGTGTATCGATGGAAAAGAATATTTGTATAATCAATTGTCTACGTACTTGCTTCAACACAGCCATTCTTATTTTTCTGACCGCTTTGCTGGGGCGCTTATGGGTAAATTAAGTACTACGGTAAATGCCTTCGAAAACTTTACCGAATATGTCCTTTGGAATTACCTTGATTCAATCATTACTTTTGGTTCAACCTTAGTATTTGTTATGTTTGTGGACGTAACTGCAGGGCTCGTACTGGGCGGTATATTCATCCTGCTTTTTGTTGCGAACTACCTGATGTCGGCACGCTCACAGGCATATTCAAAAATTAGTGCGGATGCCCAGAGTATACAAAGCGGCGTAGTGGTAGATATTTTATCAAACACAAGTATTGTCCGACAATTTGGGCGTGCAAAACAAGAGCGGCAAGTGATCGCTAAGGTGTCACAAACAGCAAAACAAGCAGAATACAAAACTCGGTTTTTTGGAGAATGGTTGTTAGTGATAAACAGTCTTGTAATCACTATTGGTTTTGCACTAATGATGTGGGTTTTGATTGAGGGCTATCAAAGCGGCGCTATTGGTACTGGTAGCCTAGTTTTCGTTCTTGGTTTACTTATGGGTATGGCCTACCAATTACTTTTCCTAGGTAATGCTTTTCAAAACGGGTCACAACAATTCGGACAACTCAAAGATGGGATTTCTGAAATGCTGTTGCCTCATGAAATCGTTGATTTACCAAATGCAAAAACATTAGCAGTTTCAAATGGTGTGATTATCTGGCAAGATGTCACGTTTGAGTATGGTGAAAACAAGGTGTTTAATAAATTTAATCTCACGATTCCTGCCGGCCAACGGTTGGGGCTGGTCGGTTCGTCAGGCGCAGGCAAGAGTACGTTTGTGTCACTTTTATTACGTCAGAATGAACTTAGTAATGGAAAAATTTTGATTGATGGCGAAAATATCGCTCAGGTGACCCAGGATTCGTTGCGTAATGGTATTTCTGTAGTGCCACAAGAGCCGGCTCTCTTTCATAGATCAATTCGTGAAAACATTACCTACGGTAATCCCGATGCTACAGCTGAAGAAATTATTGAGGTGGCAAAAAAAGCACAAGCTCATGATTTTATAAATGCATTACCCGAAAAGTATGACACACTTGTCGGTGAGCGCGGCGTTAAACTATCCGGTGGTCAAAAGCAACGAGTAGCGATAGCGAGAGCCATGCTTAAAAATTCCCCCATCCTCATCCTTGACGAAGCTACGTCAGCTCTCGATAGCGAAAGTGAAGTCGAGATACAACAGGCGCTCCATACGTTAATGACCGGCAAGACAGTGGTCGCTATTGCTCATCGTTTATCGACTCTTCGAGAAATGGACAGAATCATTGTCTTGGAAAATGGCCAAATAATTGAAGATGGAACACATGACATTTTGTCAAAATCAGGTGGGACCTACGAACGTTTGTGGACACACCAAGCTGGAGGTTTTTTGGTTGAGTAAAAGGCAAAAAACGTTAGATTTAAAAAGTCACTAACTCCCAAAATCAAGAGTAGACTGTTTAGGAGTTTGGTGAGTAATGTTTTGCGGATTATATCTACCGATAATCAATTAAGAGTAAATTAGAAAAAATAAGTAAAGTGTGAGGTGATATAGTTAAGGTATGAAAATAGCAAAAAAGTTTCTTCGTTTGCTTGGAGTTGTGGTAACGGCTTTGGTTTTAGGCCTGATACTAATTGTGTTGGCCTACATTGTGACAGTTTGGCTAAAAAACTTTTTTCCCGTAAATGTATATACAGCCACACTCATTTGGTTTGTCTGTATAAGTCTTTGTACTTGGAGAGTGATTTACTTATTTAAAACAGCTCAACACACCATTTCTTTACATACCGTAGCTTGGATATTTGGTGTTTGTTTATCAGGATATTTTATTTTGTCATATCCCATAGTTATTCATGAAAGACTCCCAAATGTAAGTACAAGTATCAAACATGAATTACACACCGCTATAACTTATGGAGAGCTTTATTCCCTTCAACAAAATGTCAGGTATTCCTATGACGGACTTTGTAAAAGTGAAGAAATTGTAGATTTGATACAAACAATAGAGAGTTACGGGGGCACGGTTACTTGTTATGACGAGGAAGAGAGCTGGGCCATCCAATCATCTCTCGTTAATACAGAAGGTTATTATTGTGTTGATTCCTCCGCTCGACGCGAACTGTTTCCTGGTAGCTCCATTTCTTTGAATGATACCGCCTGTGGTGACGATGTTAGAAATAGTCAGTCTGAGTCAAACAGTGCGTTTGAAGTACGTGAAGTATACGGGCAAGAGAAAGAGATTGTGTTACAAATGGTGGGATTAGTACTGGCTAAAATGAAAGGGTTTAAAGACGTTAATCCAGATGTCACCGAGGCCTCATACAGCACTTCGACAAATAGTTATGATTTTAATGATCTTGGCGTTAGTATTTCAGAGGGGACTGTCTATCTAGCTGATGAGAATTATAAATCAGCGACTTTTCGGGATGAGGGGAGGATTTTTGTTAAATATTTGATTTGTGAGTCGAGCACTTGCGAATAAGAATCAAGTCGTTAAAGAACTAATGTCTCGCAGTTTTTTGTAAAAATCTCTCAAACATTCATAAAATCAGTCCACAAAACGTCTGCAGGGTATATGTACTTATGTTGGCTCTCGCAGCTTAATTTTAGGGGAAAAGCGAGACAGGGTAACGCTTAATCGTGTTAGAATCAACTGAAATGAATGCTTCCCATATTGCCCTGCCAACTACGATCGATGAAGTGATCACCCATTTGGATAATATCGTATTAGACTGTGAATCCAGTTAAGCTCCGCCTAGGAGAGTCCTAGGCAAAACGGTAATTGAAAAGGACTAAACGTCCTTTGCATATTTGTCTTAAGCTCCGCCGAGGCATAAGCTCCGCCGAGGCAACGCCTAGGTGGCATAAGGCTTAAATAGATTAAATGTTCAGTATTTGCTGGTAGGCCTTAAAAGAAACTCTAATGGAAAAGTCCTGTACGAACTTTGCTGTATATACGTGTGGTCACGAGTTGCTAAGTAAAATATATACTTTGTATAAGTTGTACTAAGCACTCTCGACCCCGACTCGTCTGTTTTCTCCTCTAGTGAGGAGGAGAAAACATGACTCCGCCTATCACATCGACCCGCAAGTGACGCAGGTCACTTGCTAGAACACAAAACACCACTTCCTAAAGAAGTGGTATTTTGTGTTCTGTCGATGTGATCCCACGGAGAATCGAA
>JAYVHQ010000033.1:0-6237 GCA_043771035.1 Candidatus Kaiserbacteria bacterium
AAGTTTCAACCGATTCTTCTTATCCGGAGCAGTAGAGGTGGAGGTAGATTCAGTTGGACGTATTCTCGTGCCAGATTTTTTAAAGGAGTTTGCCAAGCTCGACGCAAAAGTTGTGTTAGCTGGCATTCATAACCGAATAGAAATTTGGGATGAGAACAAGTGGACAGAGTACAAAACACAAATCGAACTCGAAGCAGACTCATTAGCTGAGAAGCTCGGTGCGATCGGTGTCCTCTAAGTCACCCAACCACTCTCTATATATGAAACATGTTACCGTTTTGCTCGAAGAAGCAGTGAACGCCTTGGAACTAAAAAATGATTCTACGGTCGTTGACGCTACGCTTGGGGCTGGCGGACATGCTCGTTTGATTTTAAGCAAACTTGGTACCAAGGGTACCTTTGTGGGTTTTGATGCAGATAGTACTGCTCTTGAGTCACTTGAGGATTTGAAACAAGGAAAGGCCACTGTGCACTTAGTACATAGTAACTTTGTGAAAATTCAATCAGAACTTACAGAGCTTCATATTGAGAATGTAGACGCGATTCTGGCTGACCTCGGTTGGCGAACGGATCAGTTTACGGATGGGGGGAAGGGGTTTTCGTTCAATTCAGACGATAGCTTGTACATGACCTACGGTTTACCTAGCGAGTATTTGTTTACCGCGGGGGACATCGTTAATGGTTGGAATGAAGAAGATATAGCCAACGTACTGTATGGGTACGGTGAAGAGCGCTACTCACGAATGATTGCTAAAGCAATCGTTGAGTATCGAAAAAAGAATAGGGTAACCACAGCAGCGCAGCTTGCTGAAATTATCTTCACTTCAGTGCCCGTATCCTACCGTCATGGTCGAATTCACCCAGCGACTAAATCTTTTCAAGGATTGCGAATTGCGGTCAATGATGAGTTTAAAGTTCTGGAGCAGTTTATCGCCCAAGCTTGGCAAAAACTGAGATCAGGTGGCCGGCTCGCAATTATTTCATTTCATAGTTTAGAAGACAGAATTGTAAAACATTCTTTCAAAACATATGTCCAAGATGACTCTGGTGTCCTTATAAGCAAAAAACCAATCACCGCCAGTAACGAAGAATTACAGCAAAACCCCAGAGCTCGCAGTGCAAAATTACGAATTATTCAAAAACTTTAAATCTATGCAACGCGTAACTAATATCTTATCAAAACTTACCTGCGCCTTTTATTTTAATGTGGGCGTGGTCTTGTTCACGGTATTAGTTATTTTGTATATGTATTTCCTGAGTATGTCAGTAGTGCACGTGGTGTTGCGAAAGGAGGTGATACAGAAGTTTGGTACCGTAGAATCTGAAATTGCCCAACTAGAATCTACCTACATTTTAGCTCAACATAAAGTCAGTAATAAAATTGCTGCTCTGGAAAATTTTACTGAAAACGATACGAAAATTTTTGTGAGCAGAACTGAGTCGACTTTGGTATTTTCAGACACTTCACGTTAGAGGTAGACTATGCGCAAAAGTACCACTAGTAGAATAAGAATTATCTCAGCGGTGATTTTTTTTATTGGTTTTTTATTGATAGTTCGTCTGTATCATATACAAATAAATCAGGCGAGTGCGTATAGAGATAAAGCCGAGCGGCAGTATGTCCATACAGCCAAAGACGTATTTAATCGTGGAAGCATCTATTTTTCTACCAAAGACGGTGAAAAGGTGTCAGCAGCGTCAGTAACATCCGGCTACTTGCTGGCGGTTAATCCAAATTTACTTAAAGACCCTAAAGATATATACGAAAAGATTAAAAATTTTACGACGTTATCAGCTGAAGAGTTTATTGCAAAAGCGACACTCACTAACCGGACATATGTAGAAATTGAGCCAAAATTAAGTAAAGAGACGGCAGATACTATCAAAAGTCTTGATATTGACGGAGTGATGCTCTATCGCAATCAATGGCGCTATTATCCTGGAGATACAATGTCTGCTCGTTCTATAGGGTTTATTGGTTTTGGCAGTGCAGATGGTCAGCTCCGTGGTAAATATGGACTCGAGAGATACTATGATGAAACGCTGTATCGAGATAACACTATATTGTCAGTAAATTTTTTTGCTGAAATATTTTCTAATTTAGGCAGTTTAGTTTTTCAAAATACTGAGCAAAAAAGTGGTAGTGTGGTTACTACTATCGAGCCCACTGTTGCCCGTATGCTCGATCGAGTATTGCAAGAGACTCAAGATACGTACGACAGTAAACTCTCAGGAGGAATTATTATGGATCCTAAAACAGGTGCTATCTATGCTATGAATGTAGCACCAACGTTTGATCTTAATACGAGAGGTACCACCTCAATTGAACAGTTTGAAAATCCATTAGTAGAGGATGTGTATGAGATGGGTTCTATTATTAAAGCGCTCACCATGGCAGCTGGTTTAGATAGTAAGGTGGTGACTCCGCAATCGACATACTATGATGCCGGTTTCCTTGATCTAAACGGCTATACAATTAAAAACTTCGATGGTAAAGGTCGGGGTACAGTCCCGATGCAGGAAGTTCTTAATCAATCGCTAAATACTGGCGTCTCACATATTGTAAAACTTATGGGGCGAGAAAAATTTCGCACGTATTTTGAAGGTTTAAAATTAGGGAGTGAGACTGGGATTGACTTACCGAGTGAAGCCCAGGGATTGATGGCCAACCTAAAATCACCGCGCGATGTTGAATACGCTACCGCCTCATTTGGGCAGGGAATCGCTATGACGCCGGTGGCGACAGCTCGAGCACTAGCTACTCTTGGTAACGGCGGTCATTTAGTTACACCACATATTGTAAAAGCTATTGAGTATGATGATGGAACTAGAAAAGAAGTAATTTATCCAAATGGCGCCCAGGTATTTACACCAGAAACAAGCGAGACCGTCTCGCGCATGTTAACTACCGTTGTCGATGATGCTTTGCGGGGTGGTAAGGTAGCTCTGCCGCACCATAGCATCGCTGCAAAAACTGGTACGGCCCAAATAGCTAATCCAAACGGGGGTGGGTACTACGAGGATAAGTACCTGCACTCATTTTTCGGCTATTTCCCAGCGTATGACCCTAAGTTTATTGTCTTCCTCTACACCGTAGATCCAAGGGGTGTGAAATACGCGTCTGAGACGTTGACCGAGCCGTTTATGGATATTACTAAGTTCCTAATAAACTACTACTCCATCCCCCCAGACCGGTGATTTGAAGTAAAATGCATCCATCTACGTTGTTGTCTTCGCCAGCTACTCAATCACCGTACAGAAAGTACGGCTCACTTACACCTGACTCGTCGCTTAGTATCTAAACGCATTTAGCTTCAAATTAAATTCGTCTATGTTTCTTGAAAAATTTCCACATTTCTTACAGAAGCTTTTCACTCATAGGATATTTTATCAAAATCCTTCAATGTGTCTTGCAAAGCTAAACACCTTCTCACCTTGTATATGAGCGTATTAAAATCCAAATTTGAATCACGATGTTTCGAATTAGACGTCTTTGCGAATTGGTGGAGCGAATGCGGAACCAATGTGGCAATCCATTTTGCATAAAAGATGCTAGAATATCTACATTAAGTTTTTATAAACAAACCTGATTGACATGAAAAACGTGCTTAAAAAATTTGTGGTGGCGGTACTAACGTTTGAGGCTAAGGTGTTGCTTAAACGGACCAAGCCAACCATTATTGCTATTACGGGGAGTGTGGGGAAGACGTCGACCAAAGACGCGATTTTTACAGTTCTCAAAAATCATAAAAAAACGCGCATGAGTCAAAAAAGTTTTAACTCGGAAATTGGTGTGCCGCTCTCTATTTTGGGATTACCAAATGCTTGGGGCAACCCTTTTTCGTGGCTAAAAAATTTCTTTGATGGTTTTATTATTGCGTTTTTTAGTCAAAGCTACCCTGAGGTGCTTGTTTTAGAGTGTGGTGTTGATAGGCCGGGGGATATGGCTGCTCTTACAGCCTGGCTCAAACCAGACATTGTGGTGATGACGAGACTACCTGATGTGCCAGTACATGTTGAATATTTCGGCACTCCAGAAGCGGTAGTGGCTGAGAAAATGGAATTACTGTACGCTCTGAAAACAGATGGAGTTTTTATCTACAATCATGATGATATGAAATTGCAGGAAGCGGCCAAGGAAGTGAGACAGCCAGTCATCGGATTCGGACGTTATTTACCGACTCATTTTCTTGCTTCAGCCGACGCCATTGTGTATCACAATGATGAACCCGTTGGTTCAACATTTACCTTGTCACATTTAGATCAAGAGGTGCACATAAAAGTTATGGGTTCTATTGGCATGCAAAATGCCTATATCGTAGCTGCTGCTGCCGCTGTGGCTGCTCAATTTGATATTAGTTTGCAATCTGTAGCAGATTCAATGCTTGAGCATCAGTCACCAGCTGGTCGGATGCGGATGATTCCGGGAATTAAAGGGTCTCTCATTATCGATGATACCTACAACTCATCACCAGTAGCAGTGGAAGCTGCTTTGACGTCATTGTCCGAAATAAGAGGAGCCAAACGAAAAATAGCGATTATTGGCGATATGCTTGAGCTCGGGCAGTTCTCTAGTCGTTCACACGAAAAAATCGGCGAGCAGGTGCCACAATGTGCCGATGTATTATTTACTCTCGGTGTAAGGGCTCGTAAAATTGCTGAAACAGCCGTTGAGTTTGGACTACATGAGAAAAATGTTTTTCAACATGATGATGTGGCTAAAGCAGGGCGCGAACTGCAGAACTATATTCAACCCGGAGATGTTATTTTGATTAAAGCTTCCCAAGGAATAAGAGCCGAAAAAATTGTCGAAGAAATTATGGCCCATCCTGAGCAAGCGCCAAGTTTACTTGTTCGACAAGATTCATCGTGGAAGATACGATAACTGGTTTAATGGTTGAATAGTTACAAAGTTGCATCGTTACTATTCAACCATGTAACAATTAAACTATGTAACCGTTAACTTTTAACGTGTAACCCTTCACACTATCTAAATACCAATTTATCTCAGTCGTCTTTGCGAGTCCACAGACGAAGCAATCCAGAGTCACTTTCAATAAACCCGTGGATTGCCACGCCTGCGGGCTCGCAAAGACGTTTTGGGTGTGAGGGGTTACTTTAACGTCACCTAGTATTTTTTGTAAAATATGATATAATACATACATATGTATAAATATATATTTTCGTTTATTTTTATTCCAGTTTTATTTGTTGCTTTTGCAACACCGGCTTCAGCTAAAAGCTCGGTCTATTACTACCAGTCAAATAATCAAGAGCAACAGATTTCCTATCTGTATAGCTTAATCGCTCAATTACAAGCACAGCTAGCGGCTCTACAATCGTACAAGCCAGTTTCTAACCCTTACTACAATACAGGCAATAGTAGTACTAATGAAATTAGTCGTGTGGTAACAGGGAGCGTTGCTGGGGATGGTGATGATTCGGTAACAATGGAGGGGGAAGTTACGTTTAAGCGGGATACTGATGTAAGTGCGTGGTTTGAATATGGTACAAATACTAATTTGTCATATAGTACAGAATCAATCAAAATTACTGGTGACGATGGTGACACAGAAGATTTTGAAATCACTGTTCCTGACCTTGATGATAACAAAACATATTACTATCGAGCAGTTGTCGAAGATAGTAATGGGCGTTTCGCTGAGGGTGTAATCAAGACGTTTAGATTTGACGGTCGAAACAGTGACGACGACAATGATGATGACAACAACGATGATTATGATGAAGACTGGTCGCTCGAGGTAGAGGACGATAATTATGAAACGGGAGACTCTGTCCGGGTTGATTACGAAGTAGAAAACGAAGATGACAATAATTGGATTGGACTTTACGAAGTGGGTGATCGAGACAGTGACTATATCGCTTTCAAATACGTGCGAGATGATGAGGGTTATGTAACGTTTAGAATCAACCGTGAAGGGGAGTACGAATCCCGTCTCTTTGATGAGGATGACGATAAGGTTGCTGAAAGTGACGAATTTGAAGTGGAGGATTAATGTATCCAAAAAAACAGCAAAGAATGCGGACAATTGTCCGCTTTTTTTGTATACTATACATAAACTAATTCCATCCTCAATTAACCGTCAAACAGTCACACGTTCCGTCTTTGCGAGCCTCAGCGCGGCAATCCACGTCCTTAAACCCTGGATTGCCACGGTAATTCCGCATTCGCTCCATTACCCTTACAGGGACTGTTCAGGTTATCGCTATTTTTAC
>JAYVHQ010000034.1:0-9869 GCA_043771035.1 Candidatus Kaiserbacteria bacterium
TTGTGCCCCGGCTAGGAATCGAACCTAGAATAACGGCTTAGAAGTCCGCAGTTATATCCATTTAACTACCGGGGCAATAATTGTCATCTATAATACTACGGTTCGATTTAGGAATCGAATTCTACGAATTCTGTACAGGTTGTGGTTATTTTATTCGCTATGCTCTAAAATTCCGCGCAACCTTCTAGAATAGTTTCCCAAACTATTCTAGCCTATCATAACGGCTTAGAAGTCCGCAGTTATATCCATTTAACTATCGAAGCGATGACATCACAATAGCAGAAAATTGGCTAAGTGGAAATAAAGAGAACGACCCGCGCGTTGCGCGAGCCGTACCGAATGCTTTCTGGTCTAGATCGCGGCCCAGTCGCGGATGATGGGTTTTTCTGTAGTTCCACCCTGTTGGGCTGATCCCGAGGTTCCACCACCTTGTTGTGTTTGGCCTGAGTCAGACGTATGATCACCTGGTTGCTTTTTTGGGGTACTACTCCCACCTTGTTGTGCACTTTCCGCCACTGTGGCCTCCTTTTTTGTTGCCCCTTGTTGGGCATTGCTTAATGATACGCCTGAGAGTTATGGAGGGCGAGGGGAGGGGTGTGCTTAAGTTGTTTAGAATTTAAATAAGCCTTTTATTTCCGTTGGTCAATTTTAGTGGTCACGGATTACTAACCAAAATATATACTTCGTATGTATTGTGCTAAGTATCCTCGACCCGAGAAACAGTGTCTATACACTGTTTCTCCCACCGTTTTTGCTTTAGGAAAAAGCAAAAAACATGTCTCCGTCTTGCACAGCCGCCGTAACTGCCGCAGGGCAGTTACTAAAACAATAACCACCAGTCTTAGGTAAGACTGGTGGTTATTGTTTTTCGGCTGTGCGCGATGAGAGGCTCGAACACTACATGTTCAGTACAGGTTGTCGCCATTTTATTTCCTGTCGTCATAAAATTGCAGGCAACCTCTTCTCGCCTCTGGCTTACATAAAAAATACCCCCAGCAAAAAGCTGGAGGTATTTTTCATGTGCGCGATGAGAGGCTCGAACTCCCGACCTTTTCCGTGTAAAGGAACTGCTCTACCAACTGAGCTAATCGCGCGGTCAACTTGGATTACCAAGGTATGCCTATAGTACCTGGTTTTAAAATAAATTCAATACCAATCTTTATAAATCGGCAGTATACTGTTTGGTATATGACTGAACTCTATGCGGTAATCACAGGTAAGGTTCAGGGGGTGCGATTCCGGGATTATATCCAGGTATCGGCGGGCAAGCTTGGCCTGACTGGGTTTGTGCGGAATAACCGAGATGGGAGTGTGACGGTGGTCGCACATGGGTTACCTGATGATTTGAAGTTGTTCGTAGAGTACCTCCATGAGGGCTCACTACTCTCCAAGGTTGAAGGGGTGGCAGTAGAGTGGCGAACTGCGCAAACAACTTTTGATGATTTTGTAGTGTTACACTAACTGCCTATGAAAGAGTGTGTGCCACCTAGCCAGTATGAAATCCCTACGTGTATAGGGTTTATCATGGATGGTAATAGGCGGTGGGCAAAAGAGCAAAACGAGCCTACGTTGGTTGGTCATCAAGCAGGTGAAGCGAAATTTTATGAAGTAGCGCAGTGGGTGAAAGAAGCTCATTTACCACATGCAGTTTTTTATGCGTTCTCGGCCGAGAATTGGCTACGAGATAAAGTAGAAGTAATTTATCTACAAGAACTATTTTTATCATTTACCAAACGAATGATTACTGAAGTGGACGACTGGCAGTGTCGTATAAAAGTTATTGGCAACCTTGTAACATTTACCCCCGAACTCCAGTCCGCTATCCTAGAACTTGAACAAAAGAGTGCTGAGTATACAACTACTACCATTTGGGTAGCTTTATCATATGGTGGACGGTCTGAACTAGTAGCAGCTTGTAATCAGGCAATTTTAAAGGGAGTTCTTATTGACGAAGATAGTTTTGGTCAGTACCTACAAACAGCCGGAATGCCTGACCCCGACCTGATTATTCGTACGGGAGGCGAGCAAAGGCTGTCTAATTTTTTGCCCTGGCAATCGGTATACAGTGAGCTCTTTTTCTGCGATACCTACTGGCCGGCATTTACTAAAGAGGAATTTACGCGTACAGTAGCGCAATATGGAAACAGACAAAGACGTCGTGGTGCATGACATCGGCGAGCCGGTAGTTATTTACGAAGATGCGGATGTACTCGTGGTTAATAAGCCCTACGGTATGTTGGTGCACGAAGATTGGCAAAAAAGTGATGCTCCGACACTCGTCGAGTGGTTTTTAGTGCGGGTACCAGAGGCTCGCGGAGTAGGGGAAGCAACGGCTACTCCTGATGGTAAGCCACTCGAGAGATCTGGCGTCGTGCATCGTTTAGACCGCGAAACGTCAGGGGTCATGATTTTAGCTAAAACAGCGGAGGCTCATGCCCACCTCAAAGCACAATTCCACGATAGATTAGCTAATAAAGAATACCGAGCTTTTGTCTACGGCCGGATGCACGAACGATGGGGCAGTATTGATAGACCAATTGGTCGTAGTAACAAGGACTTTAGACTGCGTTCCGCTCAACGGGGAGCCCGCGGAACCTTACGTCAAGCCCTAACCGAATGGGAGCGGATTGGTACCGGTGAATATGAAGGGCAAACCTTCTCATATTTGAAGCTTATTCCTAAAACGGGTCGTACCCATCAACTACGCGTTCATCTCAAAGCTAACGACCGCCCGATTGTCCAAGATGTATTGTATTCTGGTAAACTCCGCCATCAATCAAACAACCTCGGTTTAACCCGTTTAGCACTCCATGCGCATATCCTGGAAATCGTTTTACCAAATGGCCATCTAGAGCGTTTTATTGCTCCGGTTCCGCACGAGTTTGAGCTAGCGGCTGAGCGGATTGAGGGTGAGAAGCAGTAGGAAACGATTTGGCGCGGAAGATATTGCTTATCACGAGAGCTTGTGGTAGATTATGGCACGTTTTAGACGCTTTATATTATTATGACAACAGCAATACACGGGGTAATTACCTCACCAGTTCAGATGGAAGACCGTAAGGCACTTGGGCTTAAAGCCGGAGATACCGTTAAAGTACACCAACGAATTATCGATAAAGGTAAAACTCGTATCCAGATTTTTGAAGGTCTGGTACTTGCTCGCAAGCACGGTGATGAAGCGGGAGCAACTTTTACCGTTCGCAAGATGTCGAGTGGTATCGGTGTAGAAAAGATTTACCCCCTTTATTCACCACTGATTGAGCAAATCGAAATCGTAAAGCGTGCCAAGGTACGTCGCGCCAAGCTTTACTACATTCGTGATAAGGTGGCCCGAGAAATCAAACGTCAAATGCGTCGCATGAGTCTCGTGTCTATGTCGACTGAATCAGAAACTGATGCTACTGCTCGGATTGACGCTGAAGCTAAAGTTATCGAGGAAGCAGCAGCGGCCGCAGAAGCTGAGGCAGTAAAGGTAGCAGAAGCCGAAGTAGCCGCTCCTGAAGTTGCCCCAGAAACAGAAGTGGTTGCCGAAGTAGCTCCTGAAGTTGCCGAAACTCCAGCCGTAGAAGAAAAGAAAGAAGTTTCGTAAAAAATGATATTAAAAAAAGCGCGCCCATATGGGCGCGCTTTTTTGTTTAAGAATCTTTTTCTGAACCAATGAGTAACTTACGCAACATCGTACCAATGAGACTCATGAGCATACCCAACAGGAGCATGCTGGTAAAACGGGCAAGAATGATGGTGATAGTACCGCCGAAGGTTTCTGGTTGCGGATAGGAGATACCACCGAGGATAACTTTCAGAGCCCAGTACATTCCCGACGGTATATCTTTGGCAGCCCCACCATGTTCAAAAATGTAGAATAAAGCACCGAGAAGTAAAACAGTTCCGGTGAGCGCTGCAATATAAATTTCTAGATTAATTTTGTATAGTGACGCAGCGGCATTTTTCTTTCGTTTAACTTTGGCAAATCGCGTCAGACGTAACATACGGAGGAGACGTATAATCCGTACAGAGCGAGCTGCCTTGAGGAATGTTAGATTACTCATGCCTAAAATAGACGGAACAATAGCTACTAAATCAATTATTCCAAAAAAGCTAAAGACATACCGTAGCCGGTTTTTAGTAAAATACAACCTCGCTATATACTCAGTCAAAAAAATTCCAACCGCAAAGTATTCAATAATGAGGAAAATAGATTGAAAGCGAGCCAAAGAAGCTACCGTTTCCAGGGCTACTATAGTGACAGCAATAATCGTAACCAGGGCGAGAAAGTTGTTGAGGAGTTCAAAGTGGGGAACACTCGGATTTTCAAAAATTTCTCGGTAGGACGGGGTAAGTTTTTTCTTTGTCACTTTCTTCTTTCTCATCTGAGTATGATACCATGCACATATTATGACAATCGAAGCCAAGTACCATGCCCTCATAGAGCTTATTGAAACCCAAGGGCTTAAAGCCCGCGCCTACTTTGATGATAATCAAAATGCAAATGAGCAAAAAGCTGATGGTTCAGTTGTGACGCAAATTGATAAAAATATTGAAGACGCTATTGTGGGATTTGTCCGAACTCATTTTCCTGATGATACGATAATCGGGGAAGAGAGTGCTGGGTATATCGGTACCAGTGACTTTGTCTGGCACATTGATCCGATTGACGGCACTGACAATTTTCTTAGGCGGATTCCATTTTGTGCTATTTCTGTCGCTCGTTTAAGTAGTACCACTGAAGACTCATTTGGGATAGTGCATAATCCGATTACCAAACAAACCTTTGCCGCTTTGATGGACAATGGGGTGTATGAAAGGGAGCACGTGCATATACTGACTGATGAAGTATTGGGTGGAAGAGCTGTTATCTCGATTGGTCGTGGTCGTGATTTTTGGATGAAGTCGGCGGGATATAACCTACAAAAAGCATTTGGTACTACTTTTGGAAAATGTACGGTTTATAACTGTACTGCTCTTGAACTTGCCTACATTGCAGCCAATCGAATAGATGGATTCTTGACGTATGGTCTTCATTCCTATGATTACGCAGCAGGCCTTTTTCTCGTAAAAGCTGCAGGTGGACATATTTCTGTCTTTGATAACAACCTGTGGTCACCATGGACTGGCAGCCTCAAAGACCTGTGTGCTGAACACGGCAAGACCATGTTTATTTCCCATGGTGGTATTCATAACCAAGCATTGGCATTAATTGGTAATCCTCGAGATTGGAGTGATGAGAAGTAAACATATAGTTTGCAAAACCACACTATTACGTGCATAATGTCGCCACTTGGAAATCAAGTACTTGCCCAGGTGGGGAAATTGGTAGACCCACTACCTTGAGGTGGTAGCGCCTAACAGCATGCTGGTTCAAGTCCAGTCCTGGGCACAGTAAAAAATCTTAGCCGCACGCAAGTGCGGTTTTTGATTTTTACTGTGACCGGGAAGTAAAGTGTATAGACACTTTACGTCTGGACTTGAAGCCTGATTGAGCTAGATTGGAAACGAAGTGCACCAATCTAGCCAATTGGGGTACTGAAACTGTAAGTTTCAAGTCCTGTCCTGGGCACATTGATGCAAACTAAAAACACTCTTCAAAAAGAAGAGTGTTTTTAGTTTAGCAAGCAACCTGCGTTGCTTGCGGCATCAGTGTGAGACGGAGCGCTGTGAGCTTGCGAACCGCGAGTCGGGGTCGAGAGCACTTAGTAGATTATGAGAGAAGCGAAACAATATACTTAGTGACTCGTGACCGATGCAAGTCCTCTCACCCCCCCTTTCACAAAACAATCCCCACCCTAAATGTAAAGCTAACTTGACATTATATTTTCTCCGTATATGCTTAGTTCATATACATAATTAATTTTATATGAAACAAACACAAGGTTTTGGGACGATGGGGATTGTTGGATTAGTAGCGGCGGCTTTAATTGTGGGGGCAATTGCAGTAACTTTAAATAATAACAAAATGGCTGATGAAAAAGCCATGATGGCCGAAAAGATACAAATGGAAGAGGCAGCCATGATGGAGAAAAAAGCTATGGAAGATAAGGTCATGATGGAAAAAGACGCTATGATGAAACAAGAGGGAACTATGATGGATAAAACTGATGATGCAATGATGAAAAAAGACGAAGCTATGAAAGCAGACGATAGTATGATGAAAAAGGAAGATAGCGCTATGATGCAAAAATCGGGAACGTACGCTACTTATAGTGCTAACTCACTCGCTATGGCACAAAAAGGAAAAACGGTATTATTTTTCCATGCTGGCTGGTGTCCAACCTGTCGGACTGCTGATGCGGATATTAAAAATAATGCAACTACAATTCCTGCCGGCGCAACTATTTTGAAAGTTGATTTTGATAAAGAAGTAGCCCTCAAGCAGAATTACGGCGTGACCAGTCAGCACACGTTTGTAGAAATTGATGCTAATGGGGGATTGGTTGAAAAATGGTCAGGCGGAAATCTAGCTGGCATCATTGCAAAGCTGTAATTACTTAAAATGACATTCTTTGTAATTTCATTTTTGGCAGGAATGCTCACGGTCTTGGCACCGTGCATTTTGCCGTTACTACCGGTGGTAATTGGCGCTGGAGCAACGGGGCGTAGTAAAGCGACACCGTACATTGTGATTGCAAGTTTAGGGGCGTCGATAATTATATTTACCTTTCTCCTCAAAGTTAGTACTGCCTTCATCACTATTCCACCGAGTTTCTGGACGTACCTTTCGGGAGGAATCCTAGTTGGTTTCGGACTGATTCTTCTGTTTCCCTCTTTATGGGAGAGCTTGCCTGGAATGGCAAAGTTGTCGGGCAAATCAAACAAACTAGTTGGAACTGGTTACCAAAAGAAAACGGTGTGGGGCGATATGATTATCGGGGCAGCTCTTGGTCCAGTTTTTTCTACCTGTAGTCCAACGTATTTTGTCATTCTCGCAACGGTACTACCAGCCAGTTTTTTGCTCGGTACCATTTACTTAATTGCATATGTTTTTGGATTATCGCTCGTACTGCTTTTTATATCCCTCCTGGGACAAAAATTCGCCGATCGGTTGACTAAATTCTCTGATTCCCGTGGCGGCTTAAAAATTGCGCTGGGTATTTTATTTGTGATTTTAGGCTTCCTGATTATGGCGGGCTTGGATAAAAAAATTGAAATATTTATTCTCGATAGTGGGTACTTTGATGTTACTAAAATTGAACAAAAATTACTTGAAACCACACCATGAAAATAGTACTTATGTTAATTGGGGTGTTGCTGTTGGGCTCAGGAGCTTATCTGTATAGTGCGCAACCGAGCACGACACCACAAACACAATTAGTAGCCGATTCGGCACTTGTCCCTGAAGTAATAGATGATTCAATGTGTACCTCAACCGCCTGTATGAAAAAAACTGATCAAACAGCTTCAAATACTGCGGTTGATATATCAGTAGTTGCAGAGTCAGATAAACCTGCTGCAACGGAAACTTCGGTTGCTCAGGTAGTCGCTGAAACGATAAAAAAAGTAATTTCTACGCCACCAACGACACCAGTACAAGCCGCAACCAAATACACAGAGTTTGTAAATCCAAGTGGGTACGTAAACAGTGAACCATTTACTATGGCCGATTATATTGGCAAGAAAATTATTCTGGTTGAATTTATTACCTACAGTTGCATTAACTGCCAGCGCACCTTTCCCTTCATGAAACAATGGCATGAGACGTACGAAAAAGACGGACTATTGGTAATTGGGATTCATACGCCAGAATTTGCGTATGAGCGAGATCGAGATAACGTGATAGCCGCTATGAAAAAAGAGGGTATTACGTTCCCGATTGTTCAAGATAACGAATACGAAACCTGGAATACTTACAGTAATCGCTTTTGGCCACATCGGTACGTGATTGATTACGATGGTAATGTAGTCTTTGACCATATTGGGGAAGGGGCATATGCTGAGACTGAAGCAGTCATTCAAAAACTATTGCAGACGAAACCAATCGGTGTTTAAGTTGTATTAAATTCAAATTATACGTATAGTATCGAGCAAGATTGATTCATACAGAATACATGCTTAAAAATTCAGTCCATACAAAACGAAAAGCTGCTGGGTTAACCCAGGAGGATTTAGCGGTTGCTATTGGGGTTACCAGGCAGACGATTATTTCCATTGAAAAAGGCAATTATGTACCGTCAGTTTTATTGGCTATAAAAATAGCGGACTTCTTTAAGGTCTCGGTCGAAGAAGTGTTTTATTTGTAATTGTATATATGAAAAAAGATATCTTAGTTCCAATTGTGGTCATTGTTTCGGCAGTGGCATTTCTCGATCCATTTATGTACTTGATGCCGAGCATGATGGTGTCGGTTGTGTTGGGTATTTTAATGGTTTCATCAGTCATCTATGCACTGATTATTTTTAAAGAGGGAGCACGTGACGAGAGAGAAGTCAGCTTGCGAGCATTTGCGGATCGGATTGCATGCCTGGTTGGAACGACAGGCTTAGTTGGAATGATTGTATACCAAGTTCTGGTCATCCATCATGTCGATCCAATTATTGTAGGTATTCTGCTTGCTATGATTATCACTAAATATGTAGCACACGTTTACGCTGAAAAACATCTCTAACACATACCAAAAGAACCCCGTGGATGTGGGTCTTTTGGTATTACTTTGTGTTGAGGTACTCTTCCAAAAATGCCAGTTCGCGGGGGATATTAAAGTGACTCTCGTAGTTGGTACGCTCGCCACTTCGTACGAGTTCAAGTACCTCCTGAGGCGATACCCAAATATTGGTTTGACCAGCTTTTATCTCGTTCTCCTCAAATGACGGGGTGGTGATGGGGGAGGTAACTCTGGCAACATAACAATAACTTATGTGGAGAAGTTTATATTTAGCTCGATATTCAATAGTCACCCCGACCGGGCGCAGTATGGCGCACTCACAACCAACCTCCTCTCGTACTTCCCGCAGCAACGCTTCCTCGACGCTTTCATCACGATCAACCCCACCGCCTGGTAGTTTATAAAAACGGTAGTTTTGTAGATGCTGAATAGCAATGGCGCTAGCCTCATTTTCTAAAATTACCCGGGCACTCTTGCGGAGCTCATATTCACTCTTGAGTTGTTCGGCTTCTCCAATTCCTAGTGTAGCGTCAGATATTTCGGCTAGTATTTTCATATAAAAAGTCTACCATGAACATTACTTCGGTTCACGTTTTGGATATATTTTGAGGGCATATTCAAAAATATGACTGGCGTAGATAAAGCAAAGTAGCGTACTCACGAT
The DNA here is from genome assembly GCA_043771035.1 of Candidatus Kaiserbacteria bacterium. GTDB lineage: Bacteria > Patescibacteriota > Minisyncoccia > Phycocordibacterales > UBA918 > OLB19. The sequence continues at coordinate 9,261 of JAYVHQ010000034.1, forward strand.
AATCAATGGAAGAATTATCTCTAGATGTTTCATTCGACCAAAGACACTCTCGGTGACACTGGCAAAGAAATATCCCAAAGCACTAAAGACAAGTACCCAAATGAGTACACCAACTGCATTATAAAAAAGAAAGGACCTGGTGGACATGTTTGTTTTACCGAGTGCCAAGGGTACGATGATACGCAATCCATACATAAAGCGTAGCGCAACTGCCATTAATCGTGGTCTTTTACCAACGATAGTTATTGATTGTTGACTGAGGTTATTGAGCCACTCCCAGCGCATAAATAGTGATTGCGTACCATAGCGGCCCAACATAAACCAAATAATGTCAGAGAGCCACGTGCCAAAAAAGGCGGCAATCATGACGGGTAATAAATTCATTTTACCGAGGTACGCTAAAAAGCTAGCCACCAGCAGTAGCGCGTCACCTTCGATCAGCGACCCTAAAAATACTGCTAGATAGCCGTAGATATCGACCAGGTGAAGTAAGTAGGGCGATAGTTCCATGCGCTTCTATCATAACAGAAAAATGTGCGCGTACTCAATTATATGTGAGGTTTAGGCGGGGTTTGTAGTGTGGTGAGCCTTGGCTTCTCTGACTGAAGC
>JAYVHQ010000035.1:0-12112 GCA_043771035.1 Candidatus Kaiserbacteria bacterium
CGTTTTAGACAGACGATGGATTTCGTCAATAAATAAAACGTCACCAGGACTGAGGTTGGTTAAAATTGCAGCCAAGTCGCCTACGCGCTCAATCGCAGGTCCTGATGTCGTCCGCATATTGGTGCCGAGCGTTTTTGATATGAGGTGAGCTAAGGTAGTTTTACCAAGCCCGGGTGGGCCATACAGTAAAATGTGTTCCGCTGCGTGCCCACGCTCGCGGGCGGCTTCAAGTAGTATCCTCAGGTTTTCTTTAATTTTACTTTGCCCTACGTACTCCTCCCATGATTGGGGGCGTAATGTTTGGTCGAGATGGCCAGAGTCGTCACGGGTGATATTTTTCTGGGTAGTAGTGTCAGTCATATTGCAAACAGTATACCAAAAACAGGCGTGGATTGCTTCGTGCGTTCACAAAGACGTCCGAGTGCGGGTGGCTGCAACACTAGAGCTTGACAAATGCTTCTAGACATGCTAAGATAGTAAATGAAGGGGAGGGGCGTAGCGCCTGCTTCCACCGCTCATCTCAATATGACTGACTACAAATCGCTTGGGTCCCAAGCGACATTTTTTGTGTCAATTAATATCTAGTTATTAGTTCCAGACTATAACTCTCTAAGCAACTTGAATACATTGCGAGGATTGCGTGGCGCCTACCCTAGAGTAGGAGTGCTGGGCAATCCCTTAGCGTGGTATTCACTTTCAATGCGGAAGCTTTGCTTAGAGAGTTATCCTCTGGAATACTTTTACTTGATACCCTGTTTGTTTCTATGTCCGACTATACCATAGGTCAGAAAAATGTAAGTCTTGACCAGTGGGTTTTTTACAGTTGCATTATTTTGACTTGCAAACGCCACCAGTAACTACGTTACTGGTGGCGTTTGTGGGCTACAATTTCTGGTACTATTTTATAAAATCACCAATCCCGTAATCGTTGTTTTATTACACAATATGGCTGGCAAAGTCATCGATTATTCTGCCAGTTTCCTCGGGCAGTTCTAGAGCGGTAATACTTCTCGTGTTACTGAGGTCAACTACTCGTTCTAGTTCCTCAAGAGAGGTAATTCCCGCAAGCACTTTTACAATCCCATCTTCGGCCATGGTAGGAATATTTTGTTTTTCAGCGGCTGCTAAAATGACATGTTCTCTCGGGTCGCGGATGACGGCTTCTTCAACGTCATTATCAATCACGACTGCTTCAAAAATACTACATCGTCCTTTAAAACCAGTGTTGCCACAAGCAGCGCAGCCGACAGATTTAAAGAGTAGAAGAGGTGAGGGGACCGCGAGGTGTTCCGGGTAGCCTGAGGCAATTTTTGTCACTAGTCCCGTTTCGCGTTCGCTCGCTTCATAGGTTACTTTACACTCAGAACATAAAATACGCGCGAGACGCTGCCCCAGCATGATGTTTACAGAACTACCGATAATACGAGAATCAATCCCAAGATCAATCAGACGGGGGAAGCCACCGACAGCGCTATTGGTGTGGAGAGTCGAGAAGACCAAGTGTCCTGTTTGCGCTGCGTGGATTGCGGTTTCAGCTACTTCACGGTCACGGATTTCTCCAATCATAATAATGTCGGGGTCTTGTCTCAGGATTGCCCGTAGGCCGTTTTCAAAAGAGTAATCGGGACCGACTTGAGTTTGGACAATGCCATCAAGTTTATACTCCACCGGGTTTTCAATAGTGATAATTTTTTTCTCGCTATCGTGGACGGCGCGAAGAAATGCATACAGCGCAGTTGTTTTACCAGAGCCAGTCGGACCAGTAGTGATAATTAGTCCATTGGGACGTTTGAGTTGGTCTTGCATAACTTTGAGTAGTAGTGGATTTAGGTTTAGTTTATCCATACTAAAACTAGCCACTCCAGGATCAAGAAGACGCATCACCATTGATTCGCCGCTACTGCCGGGGATGAGCGAGGCGCGCACTTCAATTTCGCGTTCACCAAAATTGAATTGAAAACGTCCGTCTTGCGCTTCCTTACGTTGGTTGAGCGTCATCCCAGCCAGCAGTTTAAGGCGAGAAATAATTCTGCCATACAACATTTGCTCTAAATTAAAAATATCAAGCAAGACTCCGTCCAAACGGTAACGTAGTCGGACCGTCTTTACTTCAGGCTCAATGTGAATATCCGATGCCTTGAGGGCGAGAGCACCAGCAAAAATAAGTTCAAGGGTTTCTGAAATACGCCTGGGGCTATTGATGGAGCTAATATTTGCGAAGCCGCTCGCAACATCACTGACAACAGAGATATTTTTAGCAGTTTTTACTATGTCATCAGGGTTGATATCGAGTACACCACGTTTGCTGGCAGTAGCATTTTTATGGTCGGCGTACCGCGCATACGCGTGGTTTAAACTTTCATTAGAACAGAGGTACATTGATAAAGTGTAGCCCTTATTTTGTAAGTCCAAGAGGATTCGATTTGTCTCGGGTTGGTTTGGCGCATTGGTGGCCACTGACAGGACTTTACGATTTAATTCAAAAGCGACAATATGGCCCATTCTGGCGTCACTCTCATTTATTTTTGTTAAAGCTTCGGGGTTTAGGGTGTAGCCGTGTAAATCAATATATTCATAGCCATATTGTGGGGCTAGGGATTGCATTAGTTTTTCTTCACCACGTTTACGCAACGCGGCGATTTGAGCATTAGCAGTGGAGTCATTAAAATCAGGCATACAATATTGTAACATTGACCACAACCCAATGGTTGTCTAGTTGTAAATATGTGTTTAAGCTACCGTATTTCTAGCAGAAAAGACGCATGGTGATACAATGTACTTATATGACAGAAACAAATTGGGTTGTTGCTTCGGTAGAAGAATTAAAAGCCGTTGCGGGTGAGCTGATAGGTTTATGGAAACAAACTGCTACTGATGACGCAGCGACGGTGATTGCCCTCTCCGGCGACTTAGGTGCCGGCAAGACCACTTTTGTACAGCAGGTAGCTCAAATTCTCGGAATAGAAGAAACCGTAACGAGCCCAACCTTTGTAATTATGAAGTCATACGATACTACTGACGGCGTGTTTGAAACTTTGGTACATATGGACGCGTACCGAATTGAAGATGATAGTGAGATGGGACCCCTCCATTTTACGGCAATTACAAAGCAACCAAAAACGTTAGTGTGTGTCGAGTGGGCAGAGCGGATATCAACTTTTTTACCCCTACGAACTATTAAAATCGACCTCGAAGCCCTACCTCATTCTAAACATAAACTCACGTACTATGCCGACTAAAGCTACCAGTCTTGCTCCTAAAAAAAAGTCTGACAAAAAAACGTTAGTGCTCCTTGATGCCCATGCTATTTTACACCGAGCGTATCATGCCTTACCTGATTTTGCGTCACCCTCTGGTGAACCAACGGGAGCTCTCTATGGGGTGGTAGCAATGTTACTTAAAATTATCGAGGATTTTAAGCCTGATGCAATCGCGGCTTGTTTTGATTTGCCAGAACCAACCTATCGACATGACGCATTTGCAGGCTACAAAGGAACGCGCAGTAAAACAGACGATGCTCTTGTGGCGCAGATTAATCGCTCCCGCGATATATTTGCCGTCTTTGGCATTCCAATATATGAACATGTGGGATTTGAAGCGGATGATATGTTAGGTACCATCGCCTTTCAAATGAAAGATCGCCCGCAAGTGCAGGTGGTTATTGCTTCTGGTGATATGGACACTATGCAGTGTGTGGAAAAAAAACGAGTTGTTGTCTATACCCTTAAAAAAGGCATCAAGGACACTATTTTATATGATGAGGAAGCGGTGAAAGAACGATTTGGTTTCGGCCCGAAATTAGTACCAGACTACAAAGGCCTGCGGGGCGATACCTCGGACAATATTCCGGGGATTGTCGGCATCGGTGAAAAGACCGGTACGGATTTGATTACGCAATTTGGCGGGATTGATGATATTTACAAAAAACTTAAAAAAGACGAAACGCAATTTTTAGCGGCTGGTATTAAACCGCGGATTGTAAATTTGCTCAAAGAAGGTGAAGAGGAGGCGCGGTTTTCCAAAATGCTGGCGACTATCAGGATCGATGCTCCGGTTACATTTGTCATGCCTGAGACTCATTGGCAAGAGACGGCCGATACTGATGCGATTTTAAATTTATTTTCTGAATTAGGATTCAGGACGCTCGGCGCTCGGATTAAAACCCTCTTTGCCTTAGCGGCTGATGTGCCAGTAGATAGAGTAAGTAGTGGAGTGAGCGTCGCAGATACAAAACGAGCTGCAGTTTTATTGTGGTTGCTTGATAGTGAACGGACTAATGCTGGCTACGCTGATATTATTGACTACGGCCGGTCATATTTTGAAACAGCTGTCTGGGACGAGATAGCAAAAAAACTAGAGTCTTTAGTGTCTGCTGATGCGGGGTTATGGTCAGTATTTACAACAATCGAATCACCCCTCTTGGACGTTATCGAACATATTAACGCCACGGGAATTACGCTGGATGTGCCGTATTTACAATCTTTGTCGGTGGTGATGCACGCGGAACTGAGCTCTCTTGAAACGAGCATCCATGCACACGCTGGTATGGTTTTTAACATAAATTCACCAAAACAAATGGGGGACGTGCTGTTTGATGCCTTGGGACTTAAGCCTAAAAATCAAAAGAAAACAGCTGGCGGGCAACGGTCAACCAAAGAGTCAGAGCTCGATAAAATGAAAGACCTTCATCCAATTATTCCTGATATTTTACGGTATCGCGAATTACAAAAACTTGTTTCAACGTACATTGATAACTTGCCACCCTTGGTTTCACCCGATGGGCGGTTGCGCACTACCTTTATCCAAACTGGTGCTGCCACTGGCCGGATGGCGTCACAAAATCCTAATTTACAAAACATCCCGATTCGTACTGACGAGAGTAAGGCCATTCGTCAGGCCTTTGTGGCCAGCCCGGGGTACAGTATTGTATCAATCGACTATTCGCAGATTGAGCTACGTATGGCAGCGATACTGTCAGGTGATAGTAAGTTAGTTGAGATTTTCACTCGGGGCGAAGATGTTCATACTGGAGTAGCGGTCAGGGTATTTGGCGTGAAGCCCGAGGAAGTTACTAGTGAAATGCGTCGTAAAGCTAAAGTAATTAACTTTGGAATTTTGTATGGTATGGGAGTAAATGCCCTGCGGGGTAACTTAGGTGAGGGGACTAGTCGGGAAGAGGCGCAAGAGTTTTTTAATGCTTACTTTAATACCTTTACTACGTTAGCAGAATATCTTGAAGGGACTAAAGAGTTTGCGCGCGTGCATGGTTACACCGAAACACTATTTGGTCGCAAACGGCACTTTTCTGGTATGCGCTCTTCAGCGTCGTTTATTCGAGCCCAAGCAGAACGCATGGCGATCAACGCCCCGGTACAGGGAACAGCCGCTGACGCGATGCGGGTAGCGATGAATAATGTGTATCAGTATGTAACGACCAACAATAAGACCGATGATGTTCGAATACTCCTTCAGGTGCACGATGAATTGTTGTTTGAAATTAAAAATGAGGTGTTGGAAAAAGAGATTCCAAAATTAGTTGCGCTCATGGAAGGAGTGCTTGAGGGGTATGAAACGAGAGGAGTGCCGATAAAAGTAGATGTGGCCGTCGGTCTAAACTGGGCGGAGTTAATTGATAGGAAATGAGACGTAGAAACGCCCGCAACTAATTCAAGTTGCGGGGCGTGAGGCGCTGCTAGGCGCGTTTTTGTTTTGGTGCGGATGATTGGCTATTTGTATCTAACCAGGCATGAATCAACTCACGCTTCTTTCGTAGATCTACTTCAGTTGGACTAAAAGTAGCATTTGGGAAGCAACGTTTTCGCAGAATGAAATTCACAAACCGATTATTTGCTCCAATGATTAGGGCTGGAGTGTAAAAACCAACTTTTTCAATAATTTGAGTTCCTGTATAGCCATCCAGTTGGTTATCTGCAACAATATAGCCAACAGAGTAATTTGCCCCCAACAGATTTCTAAGGTGAACTAGTGAAGTAATCGCCATGACATTATGGCCTTGTTCATCAAGTGCAGCTTTGAGTTGCTTACGTTCTTCTTCTTTAGCTATAGCGATAAGAATATCCATCAGTCCCTCGTTTCTTGTTACGTTCCGCCGCGTACTTTACGGGGTTTGGCTATGAATGTCAATCAAATAAATATACTCCAAATTATTTATATTTTGGTACAATAGACGCAACATATGCTCAATCTCTATTATGGAAATGATGTAGTTAAAGCTAGGCAAGGGGCGCTCAAAGCGGTTGATAGTGTTGTCTCCAAAAATGAAGTGACTGTACATAGAATTGAGAGCGGGCAGTTCTCAGTTGGGCTGCTGGCGCAGATGCTTGGCGCAACGTCTCTTTTTGGCGGCGGTGAATTGTACGTGATAGACACACCAAGTGAAGATGAAGTTTTTTATGAAGCATTGCTTAAGGTGTTGCCTGAGATGGCGGAATCTAGTAATTACTTTATTGTGATGGAAGGGACAGTGCTGGCGCCAGAGCGCAAGAAATTTGAAAAGGCAGGGATAGACATTGAAGAATTTAAAAAAACTGCCGAGACCCCGTTTAACGTCTGGGGAATGGCCGATGCCTTGTCGTCACGCGACAAAAAGTCACTTTGGGTGCAGCTGACTGATGCCAAACACGCTGGACTATCAGCCGAAGAAATTATCGGGACATTGTGGTGGCAGCTTAAAACATTGCGAATGGCGATGCTCACAAAATCTTCAAGTGACGCCGGGATGAAAGATTTTCCTTATAATAAAGCCAAGCGTGCGCTCGTGAATTTTAAAGAAGGTGAAGTCGAGATGATGTCGAGAAACTTACTTAAGGTGTATCACGATGGGCATGGGGGAGTGCGGGATATTGATGAGGGGTTAGAGGAGTGGGTGCTGCGGGGGTAAACAGTTTTGGGAACTGTTTACGAGTTGTTTTATTATTAGGATGTACTATAATGTATACATATGACTAATTCAGATAATACAACCGTAGAAACGCGTTCGGTGGTTACTTTTCATACTACTCCAGAGGTAAAAAAACGGTTAGACGTTTTAGCCAAAGCCACTGATCGGAGTCGGTCGTTTTTGACGAATGAAGCAGTGTTGCGGTATTTGAGTGAGGAGGAAGATTTTATTCGTGATGTTAAGGCAGGGCTAGCTGAGGCAGAAGCTGGACTTTTGATACCTCACGCTGACGCTGTAAAGTATTTCCGCTCTCTCGGTACAGATAAGCCGTTACCAATGCCTGTACCACACAAGGTATGAAAATAGAGTGGACAGGTCGGGCAACAATAACTCTAACTAATATTCACGAGTATATTGCTAAAGATAATCTGGCGGCCGCTAATAATTTGCGCGACAAAATAGTAACTTTTGTTAACACAACATTGGTTACGCATCCGTTGATTGGAAGACCAGGGCGTGTACATAATACGCGAGAAAAAGTAATTAACTCGTCTTATATTATTGTGTATCATATGAAGGGAGAGCGAATTAAAATTCTAACAGTCAGGCATGTGGCGCAGAAGTGGCCAGGTGGTTTTTAATTCTATATTTATGAATATGAACCATGTTTGTAAAGAAGAGTAGGAGGGGCGTAGCCACCTGTTTGCGCCCTTTCTGTTTTCGTAAATACATCTATAATGTAGCTATATGAAAGATTCAAAGACATTTCAAGAATTGGAGCAACGTATTTTACAATATGGTATAGACCGTAATTGGCAACAATTTCACAAACCCAAAAACATGGCCTTGTCACTAAGTCTTGAGGCTAATGAAGTCCTAGAGCTCTTTCAGTGGAGTATAGATAACGATATTATGCCCGACCGAGCCAACCAACTTTCCGCCGAGCTGGCGGACGTTTTCTATTGGTTAATCAAACTCTCACATCATTACCAAGTAGATCTGGGTGAAGCATTAAAAGAAAAGATGGCACGAAACGAAGCAAAATATCCCGTCGCTGTCGCAAAAGATAACTCTGCCCGGTATAGTGAAATGTAGTTTATCGAGGGTTTAATGATCTTGACTTGACTGATGATTTAAAGGCTCACAAATTTTAGTCTTCAAGGGGTATCGGTTGTTACACAACCAGTATCCCAATTGGCTTTTTTGTTTCGGTATTCACCTCACAAACAAGCTCAATCGGGCTTCGATCCGTGCGACGCTTTTTTACAAAAAGCTGCACCTTGAGGGCGCACAAAACAAAAGCCACTATTGTTTTGCGCTAGTGGTCACGAGTCACTAACCGTATTTGTTCGCTACGCTCCAAATCCGCTAAGTGCTCTCGACCCCGACTCGACTGTTTTGCTAAAGCAAAACATGTCTCCGTCTCGCACCAGAGCCCGCATCTGCCGCAGGGCAGATGCTAAAACAAAAACCACTAGTCTTTTTGACTAGTGGTTTTTGTTTTGCTCTGGTGCGCCCTCAAGGGATCGAACCTTGGACCTTCTCCTTAAAAGGGAGCTGCTCTACCGGCTGAGCTAAGGGCGCATTTGTTTAATTGTACTCTAACTGACGCTTTTCGTTAATAAGGGTGAGTAGTGTATAGACACTGCTCACGCGGTACCGGCTGAGCTCAGGGGTAAACAGTGTGGGACACTGTTTACGAATTATCGGCATTTATTTAATTGTACTCCAATTGACGGTTCTTTCGTTAATTAAAAGTGGTAGCAATATACCATAATTGCGATGTAAATCAAATGTTGGAAAGCGATGTGGATTGCCACGCTGCGCTCGCAAAGACAAACGTCGTCTTTGCGAGGAAGTTGGAGCGATAGTGGAAACTGACGTGACAATCCAGGGTTTTGGTAATGTAGGTTACGCTGTCCGCCGACGATATTTTTTGCTACTCTATACCAAATGAAATACGTTATCTTGGCTGATGTGAGAAGTAGTCACAATGTGGGGGCGATTTTTCGGACGTGTGAAGGAGCAGGGGTAGATATGTTGTATTTAGCAGGATATACCCCACATCCGATCGATCGGTTTGGGAGGGAAGTGGCGGAGATTAAAAAAACTTCCCTGGGCGCGAGTGCGATGGTGCCGTGGGCTGCGGCTGACGATATTGAAGCACTCATCCTAAAATTACAGTCTCAAGGTGTAACGGTGATAGCCGTCGAACAGACCCCACAATCAATTTCTCTTTATGATTTTACCGAACTCCCTTCAGTCGCCTATATTTTTGGTAATGAAATTACGGGTATTTTGCCAGAGGTAGTTGCCTTGTGTGACGCTATTGTTGAAATTCCCATGGCGGGACGTAAGGAGTCACTGAATGTTTCTGTTACCACCGGAATCATCTTATTCCAACCACCAGTATGTTAGCGAAGCTAATCAGCGCTGTCCCTGTAGTTGGTTTAGCAGTATCCGCAGGCGTGCTTATTGGTGTTGGTTTTGTTGTGCCATTGTTGTGGCCGGTTTCAATTATTGGTGTTTCACTCACGCTCGCGATTGTGTATCGCTCCCAGTCTGCTTGGACAAGTGCTCGTTTTGTTATGTTGGTTTGGCTAAGCAAATCGCTACTGGCACTTGCTTGGGTCTGGTCTACCTATCCGATTGATTGGCTCGTTTTCCCTTCACCCCTTACTCAGCTAGGCGCTATTGGGATTTACTGGTTCTCTGGTGCCGTATGGCTCGCTTTGGGTGGGGGAGTGTTTGGTTGGGTGTTATGTAAGGTTAAAAATGCAACTCAACCCAGGCTATATATTTGGCTCGTACTGGCTCCACCGTTGTGGCTTGGATGCGAATTACTGGGAGCCGGTTTATTTTCAATTTTTACGTTAGGTCCTGATTCATATATTCAAACATATATGAGTTTTGGTATGACCGGGTATTTGTTTAGTTTTTCAAATGTTGGTTTAGCTTTGGCGTCAGTTGTCGGTTTATACGGACTAACAGTAATCTGGATTGGTCTAGGTACCCTGGGTTATTATTTGTTAGCAAAAAATAAAATGGCTATTGTAGCTGTACTACTCTGTAGTTTTATTTTTGCAGGCTACTTAATTGACGTAATGGAGAATGATAGCAGTGAGCCCTCTACCAAAACGAGTTTGGTAGCTATCAATACTCAATTTAGAGCAACTGATCTACAGACAAAACTGGGGTATGAAAAAAAAGTAACGTTAACGGCAAAGTTGGTGGATGTAGCTTTGAGTACCAATCCAGATTATGTGCTTCTGCCCGAAGATTCAAGATACTATCAATCAAAATATTTAGATCAAAAGCCTAGCTGGGTAATGGCTCATTATAAATTTACTCATCTAAATACCACCTCCATACTGATTGATAGTGGTCGCCAAGATCTTCCTGATGGGACTGCCGTTTTGCGCGCTACCATATTTGATGGGAGACAAAGTAAATTATATCAATTTGATAAACAGTATTTAGTTCCCCAAGGTGAGTATTTGCCGTATGTCTATACCAGCTTCCTGCGTCTTTTGGGGTATAGAGCAGCGATGGATAGTCTAGCTAAGAACGTCTCCTATCGTAGAGGAGCGTTGGAGCAAACGTCTGAAGTTCCGACTCATATTCCAGGTGTTCTCTTTTGTTTTGAAAGTGTCCAAGCCAATCGGATAACCCAATTACAAGCCATGCGTTCTATACCTTTTGTTGTCCACCCTATCTCGCATGCCTGGTTTCATGATTCCCAAATTCTCCAACAACAACTGGATGTGATGTTGCAAATACAAGCTCGGTATAACAACACTTCAATTGTAAGTGCGGGAAATATGGTGCAGGGTAAATTATACCGGGCAGACGGCACTATTACACTTGGTAAAGTAATAGACGAGGGAGAAGGCTACACGTTGCGTGAATTTGTTTTTTAAGCAATGACAGCTATATGATTATAGCCAAAGGCTTGTAGATTAGCCTTTGCTTAGCAGTAACAATTCTTCTTGCACTACTGCAGCGTCACTCCACACGACTTTTGTATTATTTGGTCCCATAATGTATGGATCAGTCCCTTTACCAGAAATTATTACATACCCACCGTCCACCGCTTTTTCGAGAGCGGTTTTGATAGCGGTCCGTCTATCCATGATAATTTCAAGTTTACTTTTATCAGTAATACCCTTTGCCATCGCGTCGACAATCGCTCGTGGATTTTCATCGTACGGATCTTCGTTGGTGAGAATTACATAATCACAAAATTCCTCAGCGATAGCGCCCATAGTTGGACGCTTCCAGGTATCACGGCCACCGCCTGTGTTGCCTAAGATACAAACTTTAGGCTGGTCTTTAAAAGCCGTATACAGCTGACGCAGGGAGTCAGGTGTATGGGCGTAGTCAACAATAGCGGTTACCTGCTTTGCTGATTCTTTTGGGCTATAAAAATGCTCCACTCGGCCTTTGACGGGCGGTAGTTCATACAAAGCTCCCTCAATAGTTTTGAGGGTGACGCCAAGCGCTTGAGTGAGGGTGATAGCTGCCAGGGTGTTATAGACATTAAATAATCCTACCAAGGGCACCCTGATGGTAGTGCCAGAAATTATGAGACTCAGACTATCTTTGTGGAGGGTGTAGAGAGATAAGTTTTGTAATGCATACGGCAAGATATTTTCAACCGGGAAGTCGAGAAAGTCTGCCCCATGTTCATCGTCAGTATTGGCTACCAGAAACCGGGGTCTTTTTAGTGACGTGGCTACGGCGCGCGCCAACTCCAGTTTACAAGCTTTGTATTTCTCAAACGAACCGTGGGATTCGATATGCTCGGGAGTGAGGTTCGTGAATACCAAAGCATCGAGGTCAATAAATTTGTGACGGTACTGCTTGGCACCTTCAGAAGTCATTTCAATAACGGCGTGCGTACAGCCAGCATCGACCGCTTCACGAAGAAACTTCTGCACGAAGAATCGTCCCGGCATCGTCATTTTGAACAAGTTACGAGTGACTACACCCGCGACTTTAAATTGAATGGTCGAGAGCGACGCAACAGTTTTACCATCGGCTTCAAGTATATGAGCGATCAGTTCAGTCACTGTTGATTTGCCCTTTGTCCCAGTTACCGCAATCACCGTAATATGTCTGCTCGGGTGACGATAAACAACACTACCTAAAAAAGCCAATCCATAGTGATAGAGAGGCCTAATCTTGTTGATAATCGTGCGCGGTAAAAAC
>JAYVHQ010000036.1:0-17694 GCA_043771035.1 Candidatus Kaiserbacteria bacterium
TGAAGACCTACTTAATGGACGACCGAGACAATGTTTGGGGTTTGCGTTTCCGAAAGAGAAGTTCTATGATTTGGTTGCGTTAGATTGTTGAGAGTGCCGTAAATAAATATTCAAAACTTACTGCAAAAATATACCTAGTCTCTGCCAATAATAAGATAGATCAAGACATCCTTGACTCATACATAAGGGCAAAAGTTAATACACTTCCTTTAAACATACAATTAATTACTCTTCTTAACTTTGTTAAATTGATTAATGACATCAAAGCTTATACTAATCCAATCAATGCCTAAAAACTGAAATATAAACTACGTAATTTTTTGCCATACATTACAGGCCGAACAAAGCGCTAATCCTGCCGCCAGCCAAGTCGAGGAGGCCACGAGTCCCTCGAAACCACTTTACACTAAGTCCATGTGTCAGACTTACCTGTTGAGATTATATATTAAGAGTCTCAACTGTTGAAAAAGTAACTTGGTTTGTTTAACTGAAAGCTAACTTCCGAGCCGTAATAAATGAAGACTTTTTCTCATGTAATCAATTAATTGACTACCTCCTTCTTTCGTCAATATGAGCTTTTCGCACTCGGTAATGATGTCGTCAGTAATAACATTACCATCAATTACAAGAGGTTGCGTGAGATCAATCGCATCCAAAGTCGTTTTGAAGGAAGCCGGTGTACGGTCTGAATCACGCAACGCTGTGATTACCTTTATATCATCTTTCATCCCGATTACTTTAGCTTGATTGCAATTAGCATATTGAGTGAGGTCAATACCAAATTGAGAATCTTCACCATAATCATCGTCAGCTAATCCGCCAATTACAGCAGTTTCGAAACTACGACTTAACATATGCGCTCCAGAAAAATTATTATCTTTAGTTGTAAAATTGTGATCCCCAGTGAGAAATGCCTGGAACTCCTTCCATATTTTCATTTGAAGTAAACGATTGATTTTCAAACTGAGAGCTTCCCTTTCTTCTTGATTCTGACTATCAGGATTAAATTCAAAAACCAAACCACCTGCGATACCAACCACTTCAGGTGATTGGTTAAAAGCGGTAAACACTTTCTCTAAATGCCTCTCGTCTTCAAAATATGTATCAGCATCTGTTTGAATAATAATACCGTTTTTACCATTTTCATAAAATCTTAAACTTGCTTCTGCAACCCCTCTATTTCTTGCCTTTCCTACATTACAATCTATAATTTCACTACCTGACGAACTTTTATCTATTACAAATACTGACACTCCTTCAAGTGAATGTATATAGTCTATTACTAATTTATTATTAGCGCGGACATTTTTAGTTATAGTATCACTATCAGCAACATCGTTATTAACAACATAAATTACTTCAAACTCTTCCGGATTAATACTTTGAGACAGTAAGGAATCTAACTGTTTTTGTATTCGACGAACATCTTCATTATAAACAGGAACGACAATAGCACATTTGCACTCTTGTAATTGAGGAGTCCCAATTCTCTCTTCATTTTGTAATTTTTCCTGCCAATACTGCTCAGCTTGACTTATCTTTTCAGATTCAGTTAGCGGAGTTACACCTTCAACATAACTTACTGGAAATTCTCCACTCATAAACAGAATTGTAGCATAAAATCACATTCAATAATTTATTTATTATGCCCCATATTAGACTTGTTTTTTAATCAAATCGTAGTGGACTTTAGTAATTGGCATGATTGAGAGTCTATTCCCTTTCTTTACGAGCGGTAATGTGTCGAATTTTGGATTTAGTTTTATTTCTGCAAGCGTCAATGTCTGCGGAAACTTCTGCACAAACCTTACATCTACCGACAACCAACGTGGTTCTTTCTTTTTAGAACCTTTATCATAATATTTACTGACTGCTTTAAACTGGGTTGGGTCAGGATAGGCACTTTTGACTATTTCCATCTCCCCCACTATGCCAATTTCTTTACAACTTGAGTGGTAGAAAAAAGCTCGGTCCCCTACCCTCATCACATCACGGATCATATTACGGACTTGGTAGTTACGAATGCCGTCCCAGATTGAGACGTCTTTTTTCTTTAAATCATCAATGCTGAACTCATCGGGTTCAGATTTCATAATCCAGTAGTTAGGGGTTTGGGCGTGTTTTGGCATAGGTCTAAATAGTATAACAAATTTGAATGGACGTGGATTGCTTCACTGCGGTTCGCAAAGACGGGAGGGTTACACAAAAAGAGTCCCCATAGGGACTCTTTTTGTGTGTGGAGAAGTTATTATGAGTTGAGTGCTAGTGTCCGGTTCCAACAAGGAGCCGAGGCACTCCATGGTTGTATACCTTGTGTCACATAAAGGTGACGGGCATAGGCCATGTTTCCATAAATATCGTTGAGGTCTAGTCCGAGATTAGTCGCGGCCTTAAGGTGGTAACGCTTGTTAATTTGCATTACTCCGGTGTCAGCACTATCGACTCGTCCTTGCAATACCGATCCGTCAGCATTGTTATGCTTGAATGTCGATTCACAACGGGCTACCTGGATCATGACTGGGATGTCTTTAAAGTAATTTCGAACGATGGCTTCAGTATTGTTGAGTACTGGTTTGGCAGTCGTTTCAGCCGTAGCTACCTCTCTTGACTCAGTCACGATGTGTCCGTACGCGGCACTTTCTGGAACAGCATAAGCGGTCGACACAGAGAGCGCAGCGAGGATAAAAGTGGATATAATAAGCCAATTGTCTTAAGTTATAAATACAAGCTGATACCTTGTAACCGCAATATCCTATCACAACTTTGTCGGTTTTATCACTGTAGCATTATTTGGGTGTAATGTCAACTAAATCTAGGTCATTTTGTTGCGTTTGTTGTATATTTTATGGCTCTATAGAGCCATTATAGCAGCTACTTGTCTTACGACTTAAAGCATTTTACAATATAGAACACGTTATAAATGGACTGTCATGTTTTATCTACTCGTACATACGCTTCATAACTTCCAAATGTGAACAGAGTCTGTCCACCGGCACTATTTCGGGTAATTTAGTAGCACCGCCTCCCTCTACCCTTTGAGCCATACTTTTATGCTCCTCCATTACCTGATCAAAATCTCGACGCTCTTGTATCATTTCTTTACGCCCCATTACCCGCCCTTGCTGCCATGGGAACACGCCGCAAATGTGGAACGTGAAGGCGCTCGTTGTGGTACCGAGCAATCTTACCTGGGCACCAGTTTGAAGTAACGCTACGTCACGAGGACGTAACTCACTAGCACCAAGACGCCAGACTACCCCTTCATTATCTTTAAAATTAAGAACGGATGATGCAGACTCACCCTTTGTCACTGTGGAAATTAGTAGTCTGCCCGTTAGTCGACCGTCCTCTGGCATCTGCCACATTTTTTGTTCCATTTTTTCCATCGACATATATATTGATAATTGTTGACCGAGTTTCTGATCAAGTAAATAACCAACACCAAAGCCGTGGAGCAACATCGCTCCTAATACCGTACACAGCACACTACTCCCTAAAATAAACTGGGTACTGTATCTATAACCGCGTTTCGTTTTTTTGAGCTCATACACTGCTACATATGTCATGCAGGCAAATAAAATAATCCAGACATACGGCATGACCGCTATCACAAAAGTAAAAAAGTTAGTGTGAGTGGCTTCGTAGAGGGCATAGTTAGCACTCAGAGCAACATAGCCAAAGATAGCCAATGCCGCCGACCCAAATACCACAGTACCAGCCCATGTGAGCCATATCCACCACTCACTTAAGGTAAATCTAATACGAGCAGTAGGAGTGATGGATTCTAACTCAATCCGACTTAACACGCTTTGAGCGGTTACGCTTGATTGAATAGTTGTATGCTGTTGTAAATTTTCGGAGTTCATAGGGGATTTTGTAATGTGGGATTTTTGACTTTTAGTATGTGCTCAAGTTTTTTCTTGCCGCGACTAATTAAAGTACCGACAGTACCAATTGGTATTTTTAAAATATCAGAAATTTCATCATACTCTTTGTATTCAAAAAATCTCAAAATAATGGGATCACGATACTTACTGGCTA
Organism: Candidatus Kaiserbacteria bacterium; assembly: GCA_043771035.1. Classification (GTDB taxonomy): domain Bacteria; phylum Patescibacteriota; class Minisyncoccia; order Phycocordibacterales; family UBA918; genus OLB19. Next base: position 4,042 of record JAYVHQ010000036.1, read on the forward strand.
GTAACAAAAGTGCCCGCCGTAACAACTGTGCATCAATCTTAGAGTCTAGTAGCTTGTCAGCTGATACAGGATCATCTGCCACAAATAAAAATATTTCATCGGCATCTGAAGCCAAATGACCTTCTGGCCTGACTTTTTGTTTACGATGCCACGTGATTGTTTCATTATGAGCAATGCGGTATATCCAAGAAGAAAACGACAGGGCTTTATCAAAACCATTGAGGTTTCGATAAACTTTTAAAAAAATATCTTGCAAAATATCCTGCCTGTCTTCATGGAGGTGAACACCAAGCCTTCTTATATAACGAGTTAATTTAGCTTCATAGCGATCAACTATCACCGCAAAGGCGCTACGTTCGATGAGTGCTTGTGCAACAATGGCTTCATCGGATAATTCTGGTGTTTTTTTAGTAGCCAGCATAGATTACTACGTACTATAGCACTTTTTTCTTTCAGTTTTGCGTTACATCAATGGTGTAGTACGATATAAACATGAAATCATATATTTTCGGAGCATTTATACTATTAGCCGCATTAGTACCAAGTACATCTCAAGCCTATCTCACCACCGCGCAATCAGCTACTGACTTAGGTGACGGCAGCGCCCTGCTCACGGTAACGTATACGTTTGGTTTTTTAAATCGTGAAGTGTACATGCCGATTTTAGCGAACCGAAACAAGGACTTTGACGACAAAGGTACAAGTGCAGGTTACAGCATTCTGTTTAATAGCAAGACCGAAGCAAAAGCCACAACGTCAACACTAAGTAACACTAACGCTCAAGTTAAACTAAACTACAGCGTATTACCAGGAAAAGCCAAAGCAATTGTGCTCTCTGACGCGCAAATTAAAGATGGTCGCTATTATTTACCAAAGGGGAAATCTGGTACCTTTACCTTAATAGCAGTGGTAGATATGAGTAAAAGTATAATCAAGGAAGACATATCGCTCCTGATGACTTCCCTACCCTTTACCATGATTGATAATGGTAAACGTATAGAAGCGAGACTAAACCCATCAGAACTCCAGTACTACAAAACTCCCAAGGTTAATTTGAAATAACAAAAATAGTAACTTGTTACAAAAAACAGCGCGAAGGACTCGCGCTTTTTTGTATACATTTTGGAAACTCATTCCATTTGCCGGTTATCTAATATTAAAGATTCTTTGCTAAATGTAACTACATTAATCAAGGAGTACATTGGTTAAACTGTGGATTGCCACGCCTGCGGGCTCGCAAAGACGTTGTTATTACTGAATGACCGCTGAGGGTTGTGAGGGGTTACAATTTTTGACATTGCAAAATACAAATTTTATGCTATAATTTTGATATGAAAAATATCCCTGCCGTGATGGCGGTCACAAATAATGTCTCCGTCGCTCAACCCCAATTCCCGATGCGAATTAATAAATATGTCGCTATGATGGGAATCGCTTCCAGACGGGAGGCTGATGTATTGATAGAAAAGCGCCAGATTTTGGTTAATGGTAAAAAAGCCGTGACAGGACAACAGGTACTCGAAGGTGATGTCGTCACCCTCAAAGGTGAGACGAAAACCAAACAATACCTTGCCTACTACAAAGGACGCGGCACAATTTCACACTCCCCCGGCGAAAAAGAAGTTGATATTGTCATGCGACTCGAACAAGATTTTGGTATTACCAATATGGCTCCAGTCGGTCGCTTGGACAAAGCCTCAGAGGGACTAATTATCGTCACAAATGATGGACGAGTTACTGGCCCCCTCCTCTCGCCAGAAGCCGGAATTGAAAAGGAATACCAAGTTGAAGTTGATAAAAAAATCTCTACGTTGTTTGTGCACCTTATGCAAAATGGCGTTGAGATTGAGGGGTACCTGACGAAACCAACAATTGTCACTCCTTCAACCAAGAACGAACAGAAGTTCAATGTTACGTTGACTGAAGGTAAAAAACACCAAATTAGACGTATGTGCGCAGCCCTCGGTTACCAAGTAAAAAATCTTAAACGAGTCCGAATTGCGAACATTGAATTAAAGAGCATTAAACCGAATCAGTATCGAAAGATCGCAGGAACAGAACTGAGAGAATTTTTAAAACTGATTAAGGTTCAATAGTAAAACAACTTACGTAATAAAAAGCCGCGGTGTTGCCACCGCGGCTTTCCTCTACTTCACATACCCAAATTAAATGCTATGAAGCGTTTCCCCGGAGAAATACCTCCTCGCCACTAGTACTGAAGATCGAGCCTCAATTGTTTGTCACCAGCATGTGGTTCTACTTTGGTTTTTGCATCAATCCAAGGCAACTGAAACTTTTCTGCTAACTTCTGACAAAGTGCGTGTCTCAATTTAGAATAATCGACAGGACGATTTGTTGAAATGTCCGGAATGGAATAATCAGAAATTTCTAATTTCTGCAACGCAATTTGCATATCCCGGCCAGCATGCGTTATCCACTCCCAGTACCCAATCAAACCGTTATTCAGAGCCTGAGCTGCTGCAAAACGTAAACGGCGTTCATCGAGTCCGCACATCACTGCCACGTAGAAGTTGTCGTTTTGGTAGCAGACATGACTACCTCTACTATCCTGGTACAAGGTATTGCCAGCCGCGATCAAAATAGCCGCCGAAATGTTTTCTCCTGCAGAAGCCTTACGGACGATATCCTGGGCTTGATTGTAGTCCATTGTCTTTCTCCATATAAGATTCAAATCTGGTTGAATTTAAACATAAATATTACTAAAAATCAATGTTTCAGCAATATTGAATAAAATAAAACAGCCACCAGGTGTGGCTGTTTTAAAATGTGATTGCCTAATTAACTCCCTTTCTTTCGTTCACCTTCCTTCAACTTAGCTTTTCGGAGACGGACTGATTGTGGGGTTACTTCGAGGTATTCGTCGTCGGCCATGATTTCGAGACCGATTTCAATTGACACAATGCGGGGATTTACCAGGTTGATAGCTTCGTCGGTACCTGATGACCGCATGTTTGTAAGCTGCTTGCCCTTAGTTGGATTAACAGTCATTTCCTCACCTTTACTGGTGTTACCAATAACCATCCCTTCGTAGACCTCAGTTCCGGCTGTGATGTATAGCTGACCACGGTCTTGGAGTCCGTAGAGCGCGAATCCGAGCGCCTTACCTTGAATCATCGAGATCATTGAACCGACCTGACGTTTCTTGATTTCGCCGGCATATGGCCTAAATCCTAGCACTCGTGAGGCTAAGATACCGTCACCTTTCGTATCTACCACAAACTGGTTTTTGTAACCGAGGAGTCCGCGGGTAGGGCCTTCAAGAATAATACGTACCTGCGTCTCATGCACGATCATGTTAGTCATCATAAAGGCGCGGGTACCGAGACGTTCGATAACAGCTCCTTGGAACTCTGCTGGGATGTCGACGGTCACCTCTTCAAACGGTTCGCTCTTAACACCGTCGATGTCTTTAATAATTACTTGCGGCTGTGAGACCGATAGCTCATACCCTTCACGACGCATGTTCTCGAGTAAAATTGCGATGTGCATTTCACCACGACCACGGACTTCAAAGGAGTCACCCTGATCAAAGTCAACTTGGAGTCCAACGTTTACTTGAAGTTCTTTTTCCAAACGCTCTTTGATTTGACGGCTGGTCACGTACTTTCCTTCACGACCCGCAAACGGTGAGGCGTTCGGCATGAACTGCAAAGCAATGGTAGGCTCGTCTACCTTGATAGCTGGTAGTGGGATAGCAGCGTCACTATCGGTGAGCGTGTCGCCAATATTGATATCCTCAAATCCGGCCACCATCACGATGTCACCAGCAAATACTTCAGGTGATTCAACTTTTGAAATACCCATAAAGGTATTAAGTTTAACTACTTTGCCTTTACGGTTTTCTTGTCCTTCGTGTTTTACAATCAACTGCTGGTTGGCTTTGACTGATCCTTCGTAGACACGAGCCACAGCGAGACGTCCGAGGAAGTTGTCGTAACCGAGGTTAAATACTTGAGCGCGGAGTGCCTCTCCTGGTACAAAAGCACGCGCTGGGGGTACGAGTTCAAGAATCACATCAAGCAGCGGTGAGAGATCAACCATCGGATCATTTACATTACGCTTCGCCTTCCCTTCACGTCCAATAGCGTACACGGTAGTGAAATCACACTGTTCATCATTAGCGCCAAGCTCAAGGAAAAGTTCGAGTACTTGTTCTTCCGCTCGTGGAATATCAGCCGCTGGCTTATCGATTTTATTTAAAACTACAATTGGTTTGAGACCAAGTTCAAGTGACTTCTTAAGTACAAAGCGAGTTTGTGGCATCGGTCCTTCCTGCGCATCTACTACGAGAAGTACACAGTCAATTGACCGCAATACACGCTCAACCTCAGAACCAAAGTCGGCGTGACCTGGTGTATCCACGATGTTAATTTTAGTACCTTTGTACTCAATTGAGGTGTTCTTGGCGTAAATCGTAATTCCCCGCTCTTGTTCAAGGGCGTTACTATCCATGGAAGCGCCTTTTTCACGAGCACCGGTTTGCTCCATCAGAGCATCAGTCAGGGTAGTTTTACCATGGTCTACGTGAGCGATAATAGCAATATTCCGGATTTCTTTTGACATAATAAAGTAATAAAATTAACGTTTCGCCCCTAATAAACAGAGAAAGACGCGCGAAGTAAAGGGCGCGCCCGAAAACATGAATACAATACCGTTTTTTGCGGGTTTTGTCTAGTATTTTATGATTTTACATATGCCTTTTCTATGTAAAAATACCAGCTAAAGGAAAAGGGCCACCGAGGCAGCCCTTTTTTGTACATGATGTTAACGTGACCCAACTACTCTGAGAAACCTGGATTCACATGTATCAAGCCGGGATTTGCCGGGGCTCCCTTGTATGCAGGAAAGTCCATATCGGCAACAGCTGAACCTGGTTCACGTTTTAAAATTTCATCTTCAATTGCTTGAAACTGAGCACGACGAGCCTCGACGATCGTTTCTTCATTTGCAGACAGACCGGCCTGATACGCCGCATCAACCAAACCGTTCATTAGCCAACGGAACATGTCAGGGGCAAGTGTGTACATACCCTTCAATATTACCAGTTCAGCTGGCTCAACCAAAACCTGAACATAATCCGAATCATCACGGGTGAGCGACATACATAACTTACCCCGCTCATCCCCCGCTAACCCAAGAAAAAAGAACACTTCATTGGTTCCATCAATTATTTCAGTCATCATTTTCTCCTTGGCATGACTATCATTATATAAAACTATACTTTTCCTTTTCTTGCAAGTTTCTCTTTTTCAGTTTTTGACAACTTACGTAACTGAGCTTCCCTAATCTGGGCTGAACTGCGGTTCTCTGTAGATTCACTATAGACTAGAGCTACTGGCTGTCTTGCTTTAGTGTATTTAGCACCTCTGCCCTTTGCCCCTTCCCCATTATGCTCTTTGACCCGCCGCGCCACATCAGTGGTCACGCCGGTATAGAGTGAACCATCGACACAACGAAGGATATAGACGTACCATGATTTGCTAATACTAACTTCCGTCATATTTAAAAATTTTCTTCAAGATACGATTCCAAAGACTGATCAGCAAATTGCGGGAAAAAGTACCAAATGAAACCAATAGCTGCAATCAGCATAACTAAGAATTTAAGCATACAATTTTTGTTTACGGTGTAGGTACCAGGTACCGCCAATTAAACCAACTAAAATAATAATCCCTATCGGATAGTGAACATAGGGTGAACTAAACATTCTCAAAGTACCTAAGCCGTAAAATTGATACACCATTTTAATATCGGCGAGTGAAGCACCGTAGCCATTTTTGTCCGACTGATTACCAATCAGCAACATGTACTTACCTTTATTTTCAGGACTACTGATTTCAATTCGATAGGTTCCCGAAGCCATTTGTTCACTAAAATATGGTCCGGCTTGATATTTCAAACCAGATTCAGAGTCGGTCATCAGGTCCCAGGAAACATCTTCAGCATTCATTCGAGCTACTTCTTCAACACCCCGAATTTCTTTTTGTTTAATCACAATACCACTGAGTTCAGGTTTTATGATCACACCACTTTCGGGTATCGCTCTAATTTCAGCGGTAAGTATAAATGGCGTCTCTGAGAAAACTTCAAACATCTCAGGGTCACCTTCTAATTCACCTAAAATTAATTGCTCGGTTTCGGGATTTTGAATACTAACCACTTCGTACTGTGCCGGGACAATTTCAAGCACCGCATCAAAAGCCTGAACGTATGGCGCATACAAAAACAGCGCCGCTAGTAATCCTAAAACATAATTTGTCTGCATGTATGTTGTATTGTACCAAATATACGACAAACGCGCGCCTAGGGACGGCGTGCGTTTGTGCATCTCAGTGGAAAGATTCTGCGTGCGAAATTAATGCAACTCTCGTCCATCGCGAAGCCTATGTGGTGTATCACCTTTCGTTGGTTTTACAATCCCAGCTTCATCCATAATGGCATCCATCGCGTCTTTGTCATTGGCTTGACGCGCCACACTAAAGGCTTCTTTTTGTGAATCAGTGAGCTCACTTAAAAAAGGTGGTTCATTATGAGTACCACGTCCGCCATGCCCTTTACCGTCTTTTCGCTCAGGAACACCAAGTTCTGTAAAGATGGCTCTCGCGGCTTTTTTGTCTCCTGATTTACGGAGAGCAACCGCTTCTGTAAAACTAGCAAAATCTTCTTCAGTGGTAATAACGTCTGCGAGCGGTAAATCAGCTATTGCTACTTTAAATGCAGTAAAGTCGTTCGCTTCTATGGCACTCTTGATTGACTCATGTTTGACATCACGCTGCGCGAGTAAAGCAGTACGTACTTTTTTGAGCGCAGCCTCATCAATACCAGCTTCAACCAGCACATCACGAGCTTTGGTGACATTTCCTTCCTCTCGTAATTCACGAGCTATCTCAAAGGCTGCTTGTTGCTCGGTACTTAAGCCAGCCGTTATCAAGGCATTACTACTAAATGCCTGCGCGCCCGAGGCGGTAAGAGCCAGAGCGGCAATAGCAATCAATAATGATTTTGAATTCATAGTGTTATTTAAAGTTAAATGGACAAGGTACAGAGTAGATAGTGCATAATTTCAGGGTTACAAAAACAACAAAGGCGAAAGATTTTGCTCTCTCGCCTTTATTACTACGTCTACTATTTTTAGTTATTTCGCTATTCTATTTCTGTAAAATAATTCCACAGTTTGTCCAGGGTGCTACCCACGATACTGTCATTAGTTAAGGCAGTGGTACAAGTATCAAGCGTATAATCAACACTCTCAAGCGTTACTTTGTACATAAAATCCCGACCGTCAACATAGGAGAAACAATCACCACGCACTACTGGTCCTGAAGCGATTTCCAGCGATTCCTGAGTCAGTGTCTGCTTTACTTCAGTAAGTAACGCTCGCGGCAATAGACCCTCTTTAGCCTCTACCACTTCCCCTTCCACTGCATATGGTAAATACCTAAAGGAACCATTCTCAAGCAATTGGAATGATGGTGCCGTACCTCCTGCCCTATCTCCCCCATACTGCGAACCCTCAATAACAAAGTCAGCGTACACTTCCTCCGTTTGCCCCACAAACTCATCAAACTGCGGCGCAAATGCTGTCGTATACAAATAAAACCCCGCAAAAATTCCCACAACAAAAGTAATGCCCATAATGGCGATGTCTTGCTTCGAAGCCTTATGTTCTTTTTTCGCATGTCCATGTCCACTCATAATAGTTATAAAATTAGTAGTATAAGCATACCACCACTTCCCGCCCCTGTACATTTACGCTATGATAGCAACGCTCTTATACAAAATAACGTAAAAGGAGCGCTCGAACGTCTTTGCGAGACGTAGGCGTGGAAATCCATAGGTTTATTTAAACTCAAATTGCTTCGTCCAAGGCCTCGCAAGACAACAATGAATACGGACTAGGTTTATTTGAGTAATTACAAAGCAACATCTGGAGAGATGGCAGAGAGGATAGAATAGTCTGGGAGACTATTCTATCCGACCATAGGGAGGTGGACGAAGTATGAGACCACTCTGCTCTCATGCTAATCTAAATTACACATCTGGAGAGATGGCAGAGTGGTCGAATGTACTACCTTGGAAAGGTAGCAGAGGTGAAAGCTTCTCGGGGGTTCGAATCCCCCTCTCTCCGCTTTTGAAAATACACCCTTACGGGGGATATTTTCTTAGCGGAGAGAGAACGAGTGACTAAACGTCACTCGTGTGGGGATTCGAAAAGGTTACCAGCTATTTTGGAAAAATAGCGATAACCTGTACCGAATTTGTAAAATTCAAATCCCCTCTCTCCGCATCTTAGAGCTAGCACGAGGTACTGTGTTTCGTACTAGTTTTATATATAATATGAGTATGGAACTGATAATTAAAACTTTAATCACAATATTTATTATTTGTGGTGGAACATACCTGACTGAGTGGCTAAAGAATGATTTACTAAGCACTTGGAATCAAATATGGGTTGTCACTGTAGTTGCTGCGCTAACTGCAATTTTATTTTTGCTTATTGACGCGTTTTCTTCATCGCTTATTAAGAGTATCCAGAAACCAAAGATTCAAGTGATTTCGACTAGAAAAATTGGTGAGATTAGTATTAACATTAAAATAAATGGTTCGGTTGAGAGGTTAAGTGTTGATTTCCCTGTTCTTGGAGTTATCACTAATTTTAACGATCTAAATTCACTCACTGATGCCAGAACAATGCTCGCAAAGGTAGTTGGAGGCGATAGTAAAAATGATGTTCAGAATAACGTACAAATTTCTGTCACGGATATAAAGAAAAATGCAAAATTGCAGTACAAGATTTTTTATACACCAACACTACTTAATATTGAAATTGCAGGAACTAATAAATATGAACTTGTTTATACTTGGCAATACAAAGCAGAAAAAATTCAAGAGGAAGAATGGAGGGATATTGAAGACCACAGTCTAACATCCCAGCCAAATATTCACGTTATTGCAACTCAATTTTTTGACAGAGCTCTTACTCCAGAAGAAATTAAAAAAATGTACGAGGCAGGACCGCCACAACAAAACGTTTAGCGCGCGAAACACCATAAAATCAGAATCTGAAAAGTAGCAAGTAGATCTTGACCATCCACGATTTAAATTTACACGGCTCGTTAGTAGAAAATACACCCTTATGGGTGTTATTTTCTTAGCGAAGAGAGAGCGAGTGACTAAATGCAACTCGCGTGGGGATTCGAAGCTGTTGCCAGCTGGATTATGAACTTGTGAAATAATCTAGCGACAACGGGTACTGGTCATGTAATGACCGAATCAACCCTCTCCTCATCTTAGAGCTAGCTTGAGATATTATGCTTCTTACCTATTTCGATTATAATATAAACAATGAAATTAATAATTATTACTGGACCACAGACTGTAGGAAAGATGACTGTAGGTCACGAGCTTGAAAAAATCACTGGATTAAAGCTTTTTCATAATCATATGACAATAGAACTTGTCATAAGTCTCTTTGATTATGAAACTCCTGAAGCCCAAAAGCTTATTAAATTATTTAGAAACGAAATTTTCAAAACCTTTGCAGGCAGTGCACAAGAAGGGCTCATCTTTACGATTATTTGTAATTTCGACGATCCAGCAGAGTGGAAGCGGGTTAAAGAGATTTCAAACTTCTTTTCTAGCAAGGGTGGTAAGGTTTGTTTAGTTGAGCTGGAGGCGGATACACAAGTGCGAATTGAAAGAAACAAAACGGAACATAGATTGAACCATAAACCTAGTAAACGTGATATAGCATGGTCAGAATCCAACTTATTAGAATCTGTAGAAAATCATAGGCTTAATTCTAGAGAAGGAGAAATAAAAGAGGCTAATTATTTACGGATAGATAATACCAATCTAAGTCCTGAAGAGGTGGCTATGGCAATTAAGGATCAATTTGATTTATAGAAAAACGCTAGATAAAATTTGTGCTCGAGACACTATCAGATTGAATCTTAAATATCCTTGAATCAGTCAAGGCCTACTTGACCCACCCAATCGCATAAAATACCACCCTAAGGTGGTTATTTTATTGGACGGAGAGAGAGCGAGTGACTAAATGTCACTCGCGTGGGGATTCGAAAAGGTTACCAGCTATTTTGCAAAAATGGCGATAACCTGTACTGAAGTCGTAGACTTCGAATCCCCCTCGGTCAAGAAATTTTAATAACGCACGACACTAGTACTAAAAAGCTACCTAACGCGTTATAATTTAACATGCCTTTTAAAAATATATTTGAATCCCATCACCTCCCAAGAGAAGAAAATGGAGTGCCCAGTGTAGAGGAGTATAAGGCGAGCGATGGTGCTGAAGAAGTGAAAATGATGCCTGGGATAATCGAGCCCGTGAGTCTAGAAAAAGTAGCTGAGTTATGGGCAGACTTGAATAAGGTTGGAAAAACTAAAGCCCTTGGTTATCTGCCAGTAAGCACCCTGGTATATATTTTAAGAGTTACAGACCTTAACGAACTCGCCAATTCGTATCAGGAAAAAGGATTGAAAACTAAATTTATGTACAGAAAAAATGGACAGCTATTTAATCTTACAGTGTGGGATGAACAGATGCTTCAACAGCATCTTGATAAAAATAGCGATTTAATAATAAACGAGGGGTGGCCTAGCGAAGCAGATGCCTTTGTAGAAAAGGCAAACACGACCATCGCCGAAAAAGGCCCTCTATACGATATAATTGCTCGTGCCTATAATGACAAGAGGTATCAAGACATGATTGTGACGCATGAAACAAAATAGTTACAAGGTGTACCAAAACTGTAAGTTTCGAATCCCCTCACTACTTAACAAAAACTCTCTCCATGAGTCCAGCAAAGTCATAACCTGGATGAAAATGCTCTTCAAACATTGTCATCATTTTATCACCTGTATACTCACCTCGCTTAGACGCTAGGTGCATTGCTAAAATCATTTCCTCGGGCTCGCCGACGCAATCTAGTGGCTTCGTTCCTTCGATACCGAGAATACGCTTGAATTTCGGCAGGAGTCCCATTTTAGTATATAAATTGGCTCCAAAAATACTGATTACTTGGTCTTTTGGCAAATACGCGGAGAAACAAGCAAATAGAAAAACGCACTTCGGGCAGTGATTACACCAGTAATTTGTACGTATTAATTTTTGCTGAATAGGTGGCAACCAAAAGTAGGTATTGCAACTAGTTACGTCATATAAATATTTTGGATATGTAACAAATTGACTCACTATCTCTATTTCACTTAGTTCACGCAAAAGTGAGTGAGTTCTAATACTAGGCGTAATATATGACCGAATGTAGTCATTGATCATTTTTTCAGCAATCGTTGACTTACACCACTGATGGTTAACTTGCAAACCTAAGTATTCTAAATTTCCAAAATCAGCGCTCCGTTCATTGGAAGTAACTATCGAGTCGTAGCCACAAAGTTCAGCCACTAAAACTCCGATAAATGTAAAGGTAGAGACTGATGGATAAGAACCAACCATGATTATAGTAAGTAACGGATCACGTCGTCGTTTTACACTAATATTCTTCGCTCCTACTAGAGACGCGATACGTTTATGTGCGGTTGTAGGAGCAAAAGAAAAAAAGTCAAAGGGTGCATTTGATTTCTTTAACATCTCAGCACTTAGAATAGAATCCTTACCAGCACCATTAAGAAGCAGTGCCCGTGTTGGCCTGGTAAATAGCAGAGGTGCAGGTAAAGTTATTGAATCATCATACGGAAATTTTATAAGATTACGGAAATCAATCTTCATCAAATAGAAAAATTCCGCTAAACCATTTAGATACAAACTGTTCCAAAATTGGGCTTGCTCTCTTGTCAAAGTAAAGCCCTCAATTTTAATATTACTCGTTCGAAAAGCACTCCAATAATTGATACCCAGCATTATGAGTAAGGATTGCAATGTTGCAGTGAGTACAGTCTCGGGTACAGTACCCCAGGCATCTGTTGAAATGTCATTAAAATATAACTTGTCGGTAAACGTTTTCTTAATACCCAATTTAAATTCAACATGGTACTTGAAAGTTACAATCGAACGTTCTTTATCAATGCTGTAGGCGCCAAACGTAAACGATGACACTGGTATTATTTTGCTGATATGCCACATACTATTATTTGATTAAGTTTTTTAATTTAATAAACCTAAAACTCGCTACGATATCATTAAAAATCCTTCTAATATTAATTAACATGCTTATTTTTCTAACACTTCCTATATGCAAACATATCCCGCTGCCTAAAGCTCGGACAAGAAACTTGACTTATTTTAACAAAAAACTATACTTAAAGGTATTAGGGCTTAGGCCTCCGAGATGCCCCACCGCAAGGTGGGGCATCGATGTGTCTAGATGAAAGCTCTAAACGCATCTTGGATCTTCTTAAAATCTGTTTCACCTATAACGTCTACTTTGCGCAGTAAACGTTTGTTACTTATTACTCGAGCTTGTGTTAGCTTAACGTAAACTGTTCTCTTATATACTTCACCTGTAGTTGTATTTTTTCCGTCAACTTCAATTGGTAAATGAAACTTATCAGCACGAGCACGCCCAGTGGTTGGTAACACAAGCATTGTTTCTTTATTGTATACGCGCATCACTATCACTGGTCTTTCAAAGTTTTCATTTTTTCCATCAATTTCCGCTCCAATATTGACGCCAAGTGAACACCACCAAACTTCTCGCGGATAACCAAAAACTTCACGCTGACCTCCTTCAAATTGTTTCTTAAGCTCATTCCACTCGTCAAAATTCTTAATGTATTCTACTGACATAAAGAGTTCATTATTTTATCACCTCAAAACTCCCCACCAACTCATTAAAGTCCTTTTCATACGAATATCCATCTGCTGTTTCAGATGACTCTCTTGTACCAACAAGTACGTAGATTTTGTTATCACGGATTTGTGCCACCGTTACCCCTGGATACAATCCATCCCATAAACAACTCATAGCATCATTACCAGCGAACATCGTATTGGTTACTTCCCCTTCCATACAGTTGGTAATCATTTTGTTACCAATCATCCACTCACTAAGGTCGAGGACCTTTGACGCACTAAATACATACACCGACATTCCTGGAGGACCATCGTAGGTATTGCCTTCTGCGGCGGCTTTGACTGATTCATTGTAGTCGTCTGAACGCATAAACGTCACTCCAAACAGGGTGCCCATGTCGATATTTTGATCAAGATTATTTTCAAACATTGAATACCCGTACGGCTTGATGCGATACTTAAAGGTGAAATTATAGTCACTGTTTTCAAACACTGCTGTTTGGACCGGCGCAGAAGTGACAGGATAGTTATCAGAAGTATCTACCTCTTTTACTTCGATAATTGGCACAACTACATCAGGTTCAGCAGGTACAAAGTTGTAATAAATGTAGCCACACCCCAAAACAACAATCGTTAGGAGACTAAGAAGGATTTTCATATTCGATAATTATATAGCAAAACGTGGATTGCTTCACTGCGGTTCGCAAAGACGAGATTTTTCTGATACTATTTTACTGTCGAGAGCGTTTGGCTCTCTTACTCGAAAGAGTCCGCAGCCTCTGTGAGGCTGTCATATATGCAGGAAGGAAAAGACACAATGTGCAGAATAGAATCGCCTAATCTAAAAAAAGCTGAGTCGCAAG
>JAYVHQ010000037.1:0-3804 GCA_043771035.1 Candidatus Kaiserbacteria bacterium
AGGCACTCTCAACAATCTAACGCAACCAAATCATAGAACTTCTCTTTCGGAAACGCAAACCCCAAACATTGTCTCGGTCGTCCATTAAGTAGGTCTTCAGTCTCCTGCAACTCTGCATCACTCAATAAAGAGAAGTCCGTCCCTTTTGGATAGAACTGTCTAATAAGTCCATTAGTGTTCTCGTTGGTACCTCGCTGCCACGGCGAAGCCGGATCAGCGAAGAAGACCTGGATACCAGTATCAATCGTGAACTGCACATGCTGGCTCATTTCTTTGCCTTGGTCATAGGTTAAAGTACGAGCTAAATGTTTTGGTAGCTTGGATAACTTCTCAGCTAATGCGAGACGTACCGAGACAGCATCTTTGCCTGCTCGAAGTGGTACCAATATAGTGTATCTGGTCGTTCGTTCAACCAAAGTGGCAATAGCTGAGCGTTTATACTTGCCGATAATCAGATCTCCTTCCCAGTGACCTGGAATAGTTCGGTCAGCTACTTCGTTTGGTCGTTCATGGATAGACAACATACCAGCTATTTTTCCTCGCATTTCCTCATCCTGTTTCTCCTTCCGTGGACTACGACGATATTTGTGGGAACGTCTTAGTCCTTCAATCAAAGTCTTCTTCAGTGAGCCGAGGGGCAAAATATAGATATATTGGTAAATAGCTTCAGGTGATATCTGCATAGTGGACTCAGTATACGAAGTTTTAAGAGTTTCAGCTATTTGTTTGGGTGACCATTTATTTTGCAATCCAGAGTGGACATATGTCTGCAATGCAAGGTTTTGGAATAGCTTTCGTTTGCCTAATTTTCGACTACGAATACGTGACTGAGCTTTCTTTTCAGCATACACAGCTCGGTAGATGCCAGTACAATCGGTACCACGCACTACTTCACGACAGATGGTGCTAGGGTGGCAACCGATACGCTTTGCTATCTCAGTTTGGGTATGGACTTCCAGCCAGTCTTCGATACGTTCACGGTCTCTTTTGGTTAATACAAAATGATGTTTTTGCTTCATGAGTTAATGCTACCTAATTGTTGTTAGTGTTGCATTAGATTGTGGAGATGAAGTATGAAAAAATTTTTACTGGCAGCTTTCCAGTATTTTCACATACTAGTCCACCTAATCGGGAACTATTTTATAGTTCGTATATTCAAACGTATATTGACCGAGATATAGCTGCTCTGTCAGGGATCGGTAAAGTGGCGGAGTTCCATGCTTTTATGCGCGCGTGTGCTGCCCGGACTAGTCAGGTTTTAAATATTTCGGATACAGCACGTGATGCTGATGTTTCTTCGGTGACAGCTAAAGAGTGGCTTTCACTACTCATTGGAACAGGTCATGTGCTTTTGCTGCCTGCGTATCATTCGAATCGTTTGAAACGAGAAATTAAAGCTCCAAAATTACACTTCCTCGACACGGGCTTAGCTTCTTATTTGTTACGGTTTCCTTCTGCTAGTACACTTGAAGCCAGTATGTATGCTGGAGGATTTTTTGAGAGCTTTGTTGTGGCACAAATCCATAAAAGTTATTTGAATGCCGGGAAAATTGCCCCTATGTATCATTATCGTGATAGTCAAAAGCGAGAAGTAGATATTGTTCTTGAGCATGCCGATGGCCTAGAGTTAATTGAATGCAAACGTTCTGCTCGTTTAAAACCGAGTGATGATCTAAAACATATTAAATATCTCGCACACAATCTACCTGTAAAAAATTCAGCCGTAGTTTCCTTGATTGAACGTAGTGTGGTAACTGATGAATACTCCTATATACCATTTGGATTATTATAGGTTAAAAAATGATGAAAGGAATTAGCTTTTATGAATGATCTAGAAACTAAGATTGCTCAAAAAATAAATAAAAAAGACCCCGCAGGGACAAAACCCTGCAGGGGACTTTTCGTGGTGATGTTTACAGTATAGCAGATAAGCGTATAAAGTTTTCTGAAGTTGATTGTCTCAGGTTGTTGCAAAGATGGTGAGTGTGGATTGCCGCACTTTAGCAAAAGAGGTGGCGGACGTGGATTGCTTCGGTTGTGACCTCGCAAAGACGACGGATGGGAATTGCTTCATGTGTAAATTCATAATGAAAGGCAGGATGAAGACTTAAACTAGACAAATATACTACAAAGTATATACTTTGTAGTATATGAATACAGTCATTAGTGTCAAAATAGACAAAGATACTAAAGAAGCTGCTCAGGCAGTGGCTCGTGATATGGGGTTAACTTTAAGTACTCTTATCAATGCTTATTTAAAGCAGGTGGTAGTGACTAGGCGTGTTGAATTGTTTGCACCAGAGAAAATGACGCCTGAATTAGAAAAACTAATTGGAGAAGTGGAAGCAGATATAAGAGACAACGGATCAGGTCCAAGCTTCAGCTCAGCCAAAGATTTTATTGCCAGCCTAAAATAATTATTTATGATTTTACGGCGGAGTAAGCTTTTTGTTAAACAGTACAAAAAATTACCAGTAAAAGTGAAGGCACAGTTTAATGAGCGGCTAGAGTTATGGCTCATGCAACCCAGTCACCCGCAACTACGTAATCATCCACTCGTGGGTCCTTACCAAGGGTACTGGAGTTTTAATGTTAGTGGAGATGTGCGAGCTTTGTATTATTTTGAAAATGAGAAGATTGTTATTTTTGCTTTGATTGGTTCACACAGTCAGTTGTATGGTTAGTTTTGATGTTGTGGTGTGGATTGCCACAATATTCCACTCAGTTACATATTTCGCAAAGACGACGGACAGGGATTGCTTCATGTGCGACCTTCGTACTGAAGCTGTTTAGGTTGTCGCTATTTTTACAAAATTGCAGGCATTCCCTACATGAACTGTCCACTTAATGGAAGCAAAGCATCTGAATAAAGTCTTGCGCTATGATTTAGATCATAGCTCACTCTTGCAACAGTCTTCATACTGAAGCTGTCCACTCCTTGGATTTTCAAAAGAAAATCTCAAGAAGTCTTGCAAAATGCTCCCAGCATTTTTCACCCAGACTGTCTCACGCAAAGACGGCGGAATAAGGTGGTAGGTATTATAAGGAGGAGTGGTGCGTGACGACGATGAAGGGGTGGTGGTGGTATAAAGTTTTTTGGTGAGGTGGAGGCAGGTATACTATAGGAATGAAAGGTTCTTCTCATTTGTCTAAATTTGACGCGCACGAGCGTAGTCAGCAAACATTAGAGTATGTGTTGGCGCAGCAAGCTAATGCGAAACTTAACATAAACCAAGGTCCCAAGGTATCGATTGCTGACGCTCGGGGTGGGGCGGCTCATTATGAAGTATCGTCTAAGCGTGAGACGACCAGGCTGCTGATTATTTCGCAGGAGACGTCGCTCTTAAATCAAACAACACAAAGTTTAGATGGGTACCTTAATCTCGCTGATGTTTTTGATGAAGTGCATATTGTGGTACTGCAAACAGGAATACAAACGCGTAATCCGGTGCTACGAGTAGCGCCAAATATGTGGCTGTATGTAGCTTCGGGCACTTCGTGGCTTAAAACTATCTTGGCGGCGAAAGATACTCTGGAAAATCAGCTGGAATTTGCCGATGGTTTTAGAGCTGATTTGATAGTGGCGCGCGATCCGCTCGCGTGTGGGCTGCTCGCGCTCTGGGCTGGTAGAAAATTTAAACGACCAGCGCAGCTGCATGTGCTGTCGGATTATGTACAGGTGGCAGCGTTTAAAAATTTTGCGTATCCGCGTTTGAGTCACTGGCTGTGTCGCTACTGCTTCAAACATTTTAAAAGTATCCGCACGAGCACTGATACCATCGCGCAAATGCTAAAAAACATGTA
>JAYVHQ010000038.1:0-2592 GCA_043771035.1 Candidatus Kaiserbacteria bacterium
ATGTGCCAACTATTTTTCCTAAACAGGAGATTGTTATAAAAACCAAATCAGGGTAGTGAGCGACTTGTGTGGATGAAAATAAAAACCACCATACGCATTAGTCAGTATTTGCTGAAATACTGAAAATCAGCTATACTGAAACTATGAATACTATCACTATAAAACAGCGTGGGTTAGTTACCTTGCCAAAGAAACTGCGTGACAGCCTTGGTCTCGCCGAAGGAACTATTTTGCGTGTGACAACTGATAAAGGAAATATTGTTTTGGAACCCGACAAAAAAATGACAGCGCTTGATATTGAATTAGCCTCTGCCATCAAACAAAGTAAAGAAGACTTAAAACACGGCCGCTATATTCAATTTGCAACGATCAAAGAATTTCACGAGAAGCTAGCCAAGTATAAAAATTAGTATGGAAATTAAACTTTCCAATAAAGCTGTTAAGCAGTACCAAGCGCTGCCAAAAGCATTACAGAAGAAAGTCGATAAACAATTCGACTATCTGGTGACTGACATTCGCCATCCATCGCTTGATATCAAAAAGTATAAAGGAACTGATGATTTGTGGCAGGGGAGAATTGATAAAGGATATCGCTTCTATTTTTATATCATTGCACCAAATTACATAGTGATTTCAATCATTAATCACGAGAAGTAGGTTTAGGTATTTTAACTCAAGATGTCAGTGGATATTTTTCTTTAACTTGGTTCATCTAACCTCCTGAGCTTCAGAAATGAGTATAGTGCTAGACGCTCAAATAAAATAAGATGAGCCGTATGTTTATACGGTGAATTTTATTTTATGTAGAGCAACAACGCAATATGCCATTAATGAAGCTCAGGCTGGACAAATTGGGGATTTTCTGTATAGTAGTGGACATATATGGCAGACAAGAAAAAAGCCAATTCAAGCAGTAAAAAAACGGCCAAAACCGTTACTAAAGTCACAAAAAAAGCGGTAGCAAAAAAGACCATCAAAAAGGTCGTAGCTCCAAAAAAAGTCGTAAAGAAAGCAGTGGCTGTAAAGAAAAGTGTAAAAAAAGTTGTAGCCAAAGCCACTCCAAAAAAAGTGGCTAAAAAAGTTGTCTCAGCAAAAAAAGTTGATGCTAAAAAAACTGTTACAAAAGTCGAACAGAAGAAATCGGTAGTCAAGAAAGTGTTGGCAAAAGTTCCTGCTGAGGCTCCCAAAAAAGTAGTGGTGACAAAAGTCGAGCCACCGCGCAAGCTCACAAAAGGTGAAAAAGTGCTTGAGCTTAAAGCAGCTGACTTAATGAAGCTTGGTCGTGAACGAGGCTACGTGACCTATGATGAACTCCTTCGCTCATTCCCAGAAATTGAAAAGGACATCATGTTCCTTGATGACCTCTATGAGCGCTTTAACGTTGCCGGGATCGATGTGCTCAAATCAGGTGGTATGCTCGGCGACGACCCAGCCGATGAGCTCTTGGCACAAAAAAATGCTTTCAAACGTAATGACAGTAGTTACGACTCGATTCAAATGTACCTTCGCGAAATCGGACAGTACCCATTACTTAATGCTCATGAAGAGCGTGTGCTCGCTAAACGAATCGTTGATGGTGATGATGAAGCGCGTAACTTGCTTGCGCGTGCTAACTTGCGTCTTGTGGTTTCAATTGCGAAAAAATATGTGGGTCGTTCACCAGATCTGACACTGCTCGACCTTATTCAAGAAGGAAACCTAGGTCTCTTTAAGGCTGTCGATAAATTCGACTTTACAAAAGGCTTTAAATTCTCCACCTACGCCACGTGGTGGATTAGACAAGCTATCACTCGGGCGCTCGCTGACCAGTCACGAACCATTCGTATTCCCGTGCACATGGTAGAAACGATGGCTAAGTACAAACAAGTCTCACGTCGTCTGTCGCAAGACCTGGGACGTGACCCAATGCCAGAGGAAATCGCTACCGAGATGGGCGTTGAGGTAGAAAAGATTTACCAAATTGAAAAAATCAGCCAAGACACAATTTCGCTTGAACTCCCGATTGGAGACGAAGACGATAACTCTCGATTGTCCGACTTTATTGCCGATGACAAAATCACCTCACCTGATCAGGAAGTGTCCCATAGTATTTTGACCGATCAGATTACCGAAATTCTTGATACCTTGTCCGAAAAAGAACGAAAGATTCTCGAAATGCGCCATGGACTGCTTGATGGTACGTACCATACGCTTGAGGAAGTAGGGAAGGAGTTTGGTGTGACGAGGGAGCGTATTAGGCAGATTGAGGCGAAGGCTTTGGAAAAAATCAGACAACACGATAAGGCCCGGAGATTGAAGAGCTATTAGAGAGCTACCAAAACGCATACATCGGCGAGAAATCCCACTACGCACTCATCTGCGTTGTTGCTCGGTCGCTCAATCGTTCACCGTACAAAAAGTACGGCTCACTCATTCGCTCGGTCGCGCCTAGCATCTGAGCACGTATTGAAATTCCTCTGATTGCCAAAATTGAGTCGCTTACAATTAAGAGAAAAACAAAACCGCCATACGGCGGTTTTGTTTCGTTTGTCTTTGCGAGGTACGAAGCAATCCACGTCGTTGTCATAATACATAGAAGTTTGACAGTGGGGT
>JAYVHQ010000039.1:0-7458 GCA_043771035.1 Candidatus Kaiserbacteria bacterium
AACTGTGTGGCTCGAGTACGGTTACTGTACTTACCGCCGATTTGCGTTTTTTTGCCTGTGATGTCGCAGATTTTTCCCATATAAAAGTTTTAAGTCCCGCTATACTACCAGCCTTAGGTACATTTTGCAAGGCTTTGCTTCGAGACGAACCGCGGGTGGCGGGCCATTTTGCACCCGGGTCCTCGCTCAGGGAATTTTCGCTGCGGCGTGTACAAAATGGTCCGCCACCCGCGGTTCTTGTGTGATTAGCAACTTTGTTACTAAGTCGCAGAAGTGTTCGCTAAGATCACTATATACTAGGCGACGAGCTGGTTCAGTTTGAGCCGTACTTCTGTACGGTGATGACTGAGCCTGCGAAGGCAACAAAGTAGATAGGGATTTTTGCGGACTCACTCTATTGCGGTATACTATTGAATATGGAATCAACACAGATTGCGCTGATACTCGCCCTCATTATCTCAGTTATTATTCACGAAATGGCGCACGGGTATGCCGCCAATTACCTTGGTGACCCAACAGCTCGACTTCAGGGGCGATTGTCGCCGAACCCGCTGGTGCATATCGACCCGATGATGTCGGTGATACTGCCGGCGCTACTAATACTGTCAGGGTCTAGTTTTGTCTTTGGAGCGGCTAAGCCTGTGCCATATAATCCATACAATTTTCGTAATCAGAAATGGGGTGAGGCCTTTGTAGCGTTCGCGGGGCCACTGTCTAATATGTGTCTCGCGGTGATTTTTGCGGTACTAATTCGGTTTTCGGACGTGCTTAATCTATCTGAAACCTTCGTCTATCTAGCCTTCCAAATTGTAGCGCTTAATATCTTTTTGGCGGTGTTTAACTTGGTACCCCTGCCGCCACTTGATGGATCAAAGATTTTCCCGAAGTTCCTGCCGTATACGCTCCAGATGAAATACGAGGGTTTCCGAAACTTTATGGAACAAAACGTCGCTTTGGCGTTTGGGTTGGTAATTGTAATATTTATCGTATTTTTAGGGGGTCCGCTGTCTGATCTGACTAGGGTTATCTCATTTTGGCTCATTGGTTAATAGTCCGTATGTCGTCTTTGCGAAGAACGGAACGATAGTGGAGTGATGTGGCAATCCAGAACCGTGGACACTCGAAATAATGTTTTATAACTTCTGGATTGCTTCCTGCGTCGCAAAGACGCAACAAGCAACTTTTTGCTGACCCGGGCAAGCTCACATCCTTGCAAATTATGGGTAATAGTAGTATCTTATGCGGGCTTTATGGCAACAATAAATCAATTAACAAGAAAGAAGCGTGTCGACCCAGCTACTAAGCGTAAGACTGGTGCGTTGTACATGGGCTTTAACTCAATCGAGAACAAGCCTAACTACTACAACTCTCCGTTCAAGCGTGGTGTGTGTACTCGCGTAACGACCAAGACTCCGCGTAAGCCGAACTCAGCGATTCGAAAGATCGCTCGTGTACGACTCTCAAACGGAATGGAAATTACAGCGTACATCCCAGGTATCAAGCACACTCTCCAAGAGCACTCAGTAGTGCTTGTACGTGGAGGTCGTGTGAAGGACATCGGCGTTAACTACACTATCGTTCGTGGTAAATACGACGCGACTGGAGTAGCAGAACGACGGATGGGAAGATCTCGCTACGGAGCCAAAAAACCAAAAGCGAAATAATTCACTTCATCTGCGGCGTTGGGACTGCATAAAATTTTGTTCAATGGGCAATAAGCCCACCTCACAAAATCTTATTTGCCCGCCTTGCAGCTAAAGCAAATTCTATCGCTTTTACGAAAATGGCAAACTGGGACATAACGTATTCCAGTATAAAAACCAAGCTTTTTTTCTAAATTGATTCAGATCCGCGAAAGAGCAATAGTTTCAAAGAAGACGTATGGATAATACGGCGACTGCGACACTTGAAGTTCTGACAAAGGAGATGTTCAATTTTAAGGAAAGATTAATAGTCTATATTCGCTACAGATACTGGTAGAGATGCAAGGGAAACCTTCGGCATCAGAATATGCGAAGAATGAAACAAGAGGCTTTGCCATACTATTTCATTCTTAATTATCAAAAAAATTAAGAAAACTAACCATGCGACGTCCAATTAAAAAACGACCAGTCGTCAAACCAGATATCCAATTCGGATCGGTTGACATTGAACGCTTGATTAACTACATCATGCTTCGTGGTCAGAAGGAAACAGCCCGCAAAATTGTGTACGCTGCCTTCACAGAAATCAAAGAACGCAAAGACGGAGGCGACCCAATCGAAGTATTTAACACCGCGATTCGTAACGCTGGTCCAATGATGGAAGTGCGCTCCCGCCGTGTCGGTGGAGCCAACTACCAGGTACCACGCGAAGTTCGTCCTGAACGACGACTAGCTCTCGCCCTCCGTTGGATTATCACTGGAGCGCGCAATCAAAAAGGTGTCCCAATGCACAAGGCATTAGCACAAGAATTGATTCTCGCAGCCAAGGAAGAAGGAAATGCAGTGAAGAAGAAGGAGGATACGCATAAGATGGCTGAGGCTAACCGAGCCTTTGCCCACTTCGCCTGGTAACCGACATTTTCGTCACGATACCACGTTGAAAGCCCCAAAATTTTGTTCACCGTACAATCAGTACGGCTCGCAAAATTTTGGGGCTTTCGCCTTGTCTCGTTTAGAAAATCTCAGTTACCGAAGATTGCAATTCTGTGTAGCTGGCGTATATTAATGAAATGTTTCAACCACACTTTGTAGTACCTGTTGTATCTAACTGGGAATTAATCGCTAGTTTTTCTGGAGCAGCAGCAACATTTTTGTCAGTTCTGACAGTTATTGGGGTGTATTACTGGCAGTTAAAAAAAGAAAAGAAAGATTCCGCCCTGGTCTTACTTATGGAGATTCGTAATGCAGAAAGGGCAATATCAGATATTAAAAATACTAAAACTATTTCGGAGACAACATCTGTTATGCCAGTTAGTAGTTGGCAAAGATTCCAACATTTATTTGTTGCAGACTTTGATCTCGATGAATTGAGTTTGATCAATGATTTTTATAATTTATGCATCGATAATGCAAAAGGAGATTGATAGAATTCAGAGCTTTCTTCCAATCTCAATCGAAGAAAAGGTTAAGTACACCCAGCGCTTACTTGGCGACCTTGCTGTAAAATTTGTTAATGAACCTAAGAATTTTGTAGATGGTAGTCACTATTTGCATGAAAGAAACTCAGTTCTTCAAACTTTAAACGATGAAACAAACACGTTCACTCCTCGATTACCGAGCGAAAGACTTCTTCAATATTTACCAAACATTCGCTACGTCACAGTTTCAAGTTGTGGGACTAAATTAAAAAAGATAGCAAAAGTAGTTTAGTAATAGGGAGAATGGAAAATGGGGATAGCAGCTGCGGAGTCCAGTAAGATCCGCCTAAGACGGTCCTAGGCAAACGACTATCTGGAGTAGACCTTTGGTAAAATTAAGCTCTGCCTAGGACTCTCCTAGGTAAAATAGAATAAGCTTCGCCGAGGCAACGCCTAGTAAGCTTCGCCGAGGCAATAAGCTTCGCCGAGGCAACGCCTAGATGGAATATGGCTGGAATGGGTATTTCTTGCTTTTTCACTATAATTTAGTATTATATTATAGTAATACCTAATTTATCATATTCCTATGACTACTATCACTGTGCCTTTAAATACTAAGCAGATTGAACACCTCGATGCCCTGGTGGATGATTTTGGGTCGACGCGGGCAGGGGTGATGCGGAAGGCGCTTGAACTGCTGGCTGAAGAAGCTGCTATTACATCAATTTTGAAGTCGGAACAAGAATATCGTGAGGGCAAGGTATTGCGAGGCGATACTCGGAGTATTTTGATGGGTCTTAAATAATGACGACATGTTTGAAATTGTTATTTCAAAGCAGTTCGCCCGACAATTTCGGAAATTAGACGCTAATCTCAAGGAGGAAATTTTAGTAAAGTTAGATCTTTTAAAAGATGTAGCTAATCATCAGTCCCTCAAAGTTCATAAATTAAATGGACGAATGGCCGATAAATATAGTTTTTCAGTAAATTACAAAATACGATTAATTTTCTCATACCCAATTCAGTCTGAAATACTCTTGCTGCTCGTTGGTTCTCACGATGTATATAATTAGTGAAGCTCCGCCTAGGACTAAGTTCCGCCTAGGACCGACCAAGAAGCTCCGCCTAGCACTTTCCTAGGCAAGATGGTTGGAAAGGGGCTAGATTATTAGTTTGACAATAATACTAAAATGTATATTATGGTATATATGGCTACACCAACTAACACGGCGACAATTTTAAATATTAAAACTGATAAGAAGCTTAAGGCTGAGGCTAAGGCGGTGGCTGATGGTATGGGGCTGACGCTCACGACCGTAGTGAACTCTATGCTTAAGCAGTTTGTTTTAGAGAAAGAAATTACTTTTTCCGCAAAGCTCTATGAGCCGTCTCCTTATTTAGTAAAAGCGCTTAAAGCTGCAGACGCTGAGTATAAGGCAGGAAAAGTTAAGAGGTATTCATCAGTAGAAGCAATGAGGGCTGATCTAATGAAAAAATAGTATGGAAGTTGCATTCAGTAAAAGCTTTAAAAAAGATTTTGCAAAGTTGCAAAAAAAAATTCAAGAGCAGTTCTTTGACCGCCTTTCCTTATACTTAGAACATCCCCAACATCCACTGTTGCACGTACACTCTCTAAACGGTGAGTATAAAGGCTACCAAAGTTTTAATGTTACTGCTGATATACGAGTAATTTTCACATTTCGTGATAAGGGAGAGGTTTTGTATGTAGATATGATTGGAACTCATTCGCAATTGTATTAATCATGAACCGCCGCACCAAAACGATAAAATATATTTGCTATACTACCGACATGGCTCATAATAATTATTATCTCGACCTTTGTGTTGATACGTACGTGGTGTGTGGGGACCGGGTGCTGATTCGGATGCATGAAAAATACCATAACTGGGGTTCGGTTGGTGGGCATATTGATGCCGGTCAAGATTCGAACGAAGCGGCCATTCGTGAAGCCTGGGAAGAGGCTGGTTTGAAAGTAGAACTCGTTGGTCCAATCGGCTGGACTAAGATGGATACTGAAACAAATCTAGATTTGGTACCACCTATGTTTGTGAATCGTCACGTAATTAAAGGTGACCATTATCACTCCGCATTTGTGTTTGCAGCAAAATCAGACAGTATGGAAATCAACCCACAGGCTGATGAGGACCAAGGCGCTGAATGTCGCTGGGTTAATCAGGCCGAGCTCGATGAACTATTGGCCACTGACCCCAAGATGCGAAAGGAGATTCACCGGTATGCGAGCGAGGCATTAAAAGTTGCACAGGGTAGATAATTTTTTAATGTTGTAAATAAGCTCCGCCGAGGCGGTGCTTCGGACAAGAGGTATTTACCTGTAATCGGAACAAATATTAAGCTCCGCCTAGGACTCTCCTAGGCAAGATAGTAAAAGATATCAAGTTTTATACCAGCTTCAAATTTAGAGGTTTAATGAGGTCCGCTATTTTGTCGCAGATAAGATTTTTTGATTCAAAGCGCCTAGCCTACACTATTGGTCGAATGAGTCAGTGAGATTTTGATGTTGTAAAACAAAAACTTATTGCATTGCTGCAATAAGTTTTCGATTGTTACTCCCCGAAGGGAGAAAGGACTAGATGTCCATTTGTATTTATATAGTACTACTTTCAAATATAGTGTCAACCGGGAGTCTACTCCAATCCCTAATGTTCCCTATCTCACCCATCACACTTTAACGTAAACGTCCCCTCTAAGCATTATGCTAAAATACAGGTTTTCATACTGATATCATCTTAATATCACTGAAAGCTTCGCCTTGGACCGACCTAGGCACAATCGGTAAATTAGACGCTAACCTCAAAGAGGAAATTTTAGTAAAACTAGATCTCTTGAAAGATTCAGCAAATCATCAAGCGCTTAAAGTCCATAAATTAAAAGAACGTATGGTTGATAAATATAGTTTTTCAGTAAACTATAAAATCCGAGTAATTCTTTCTTACTCAATTCAATCGGAAATACTTTTACTACTCGTTGGGTCTCACGATGTATACAATTAAGCCTGTAAGTCTATAAAAGCGTCTTCGGGGTAGCTCATAGTGGTTGTTAGCTTAGTCAATTTTAATTAGCTATAATAAATGTATGATTTACGAAAATAGTAAAAAAATACCTAAGAGTAAAGTTACCATCGAGATACTTTTTAATGGAGATGAGCAAGTTGTTTCGAAGGAATATTTTAATGATAAGGGGCACCTTGTAAAGTTAGAGAATTATTTTCCACAAGGTCAGCTGTATGATGCTTTTGAATATACCTACCATAAATATGGGTACATAGCGTCCGTTACTAAGTTTAATAGTACCGGTGCGGTTGTAAATGTTTATACATATACACGAACTTATTTAGATAACGGGTCTGTTGAGGAAAATTTCCAGAATGGGAAATTTACTAAAAAAATATCGGTATTAGTTTCTGACTCAGCAAAATTGCTTCAAGAACTCACAGAGGAGTATGAAAGAGATATTTTAGTACGGTCTATAAAAATTCATTATTCTGACAGTATAACTGAGACAGAGTTTGAAATATATAACCAAGCAAATGGTATTTTAATCGACAAGCAAATTCGAGTAGATACCTACAAGGAAAATAAGATAATAAAAAGTACGTTAAAGTCAGGTGAAGACTTAGTCTGGGAACAGGAATGTGAATCTGAGGAAGATAGGATCATATCTTCTTCTATCAACTATGTATCGCGCACTAATGATACCTATCGTAAAGAAATTTTAACAGAGGTTTTTTCTAAAGGTCTACTGGTTGAATGCACTATTGTTGTTAATGATGAATTAGATGAGATTTCCAAATATACATATGATGCTGATGGTAAGCTGCTGTCTGAAACAATAGTAGATAGATTTAAAATAACAGAAAAGAAATGGGAGTACCAAGTTGGGGGAGTTTGTTTTTTTATTACCGAGCTTTTTGACGGAGGTGTACATCATAGACCGTCAGCAATAACCTATGGAGAAAAATACTTACGTTCCGTTGTGACTTTTGACGAAAGCGGCAATGTTGTCAGTAGAGCAGAATATGATAAGTCTGGTCTCAAATCGAGTATTAGATTTGAGTACGACTATGAATAATCTCTAAGAGCCCATCCACTAACCCTCTGTCAGAACATGAAGTTTAAATTTTAGCGAACATTATATATTTTTCAGGTGACATATCTTTTTCTGATGACGAAAAATAGCTAATTTGTAGCCAAACATTTGAAATCATTTGGCTGGCTATGGGGTTAGTTGATTGGCTCTAATGTCGTACTGATTAAAAATATAGAAAAGCTTTGCCTATGAATCGACTAGGTAAGGTAATTGGAAAGGGTGCTCGATTCTAAACGTACCTCATCAGCTTGCTGTGATGGGTATTTTT
>JAYVHQ010000040.1:0-11912 GCA_043771035.1 Candidatus Kaiserbacteria bacterium
TTGGGTGATGGTTGATAAGCCGGTTCCGCCACTGGTTGCGGAGAGGGCTTGGGCTAGGGTGAGGTTGGTAATGGTCGTGGTTGAGAGAGTTGAGATGCCAGAGATTGCGAGGGTACCAGTCGCAGTGAGGTTGCCGCCGATGAAGGTATTACCAGCCACCGTGAGCTTAGAAGATGGAGACGTTGAACCAATACCAATGTTGCCGGCAGAAGTAGTTGTGCCAGTACCGTTGATATTATTACCAAAAATGAGGTTACCAATGTTTAATTGGTTGGAGGCAGTATTTGAAGGGGCTTCCACGTCGTAACCGATGATAATGTTGTTCGCACCAGTAGTGAGAGAATCAGCAGCTTGGTACCCGAGTAAGATGTTGTTGTTACCACCTGTGAGGACATTGTATCCCGCACCGTAGCCGATAGCGATGTTGTTGGTAGTAGTGGCGTTGTTTCCACCTGCACCACTACCGCCACGTAATGATAGGGCGCCAATTGCGATTGAGGATGAGGCGCTCATTAATCTACCGGCTTCAAAGCCCATGAATTCGCTGTATGAGCCAGTGTTATTTCTACCAGCCGAAGAACCGAACATATTATTGTATGCGCCGGTATTAGAATAGCCGGACGAAGATCCAAAAATATTGTTTTCATCACCTGTATTACCAAAGCCGGAAAATTCTCCAAGAATAATATTATAATTACCCGTATTACTGGATCCAGCTGATCGAGCAATCATGATGTTGCCAAGGCCAGTATTACTGGATCCAGCTGATCTACCGAAAATATTATTGTATGCGCCAGTGTTATCTTGACCAGCATTTGCACCGAAAATATTATTGTATGCGCCTCTGCTGTTTTGACCTGCTTGATATCCTATAAAATTACTGAAATCAGACAATGTCGAACTTGAAAACTTTCCAGCCTCAAATCCAATCGCTATGTTATAAACAGTATTTGCAGTGAACATCGCTCCCGCACTCTCACCAAATGTAATTGAATCATTTCCTGAACTAGCCGTTAGGTACGAGGTACCTCCAAACATAATAGTGCCAGAAACCAAGTTCAATGAATCCCCTGTCGCTAAATCCAATCGATTAGCAGCCCCACGTGATAGAGCGACGTCAGTACCTAAAGTTAGACTGGTGCCGTCGTATGTAAGGTTAGCACTGTCAATCAGTCTTCCCCCGGTAGTGAGGTACGGTACTCGACCACTTGTAAGAGATGCGATCGCTAAGTTGGTTGTCGTGGCACTGGTAATAGTAGCGTTGGTACCGATAAAGTCAGCAAAGTTAGTGGTACTTGTAAATGTTGGGCCGTTAGAGAATACTGCCAAGCCTCCCCCGGCTGAGCCAGTTTCGTCAGACAAGAGTGCGGCGAGTTGTGATGAGTTTGTGAAAGATGATGAAAGTCCAAGTGATGATGTGGCGACTTGCAACCACGTGTTCCCCGCGCCTCCAATCAAGAGTTGGTTTTGGGTGATGGTTGATAAGCCGGTTCCGCCTCGAATAGCTGCGAGGATACCCGTGGTATCAGAGAGTGCTATACCAAGAGTTGAAGTAGCTACCGCTGAGACCGTGTTGTCAGCGTTGATTCTAAGAAATGATAGAGCACTCGGGTTGGTTAAAGTAAAGATGTTGTCACCGATGGTGGTGGCTCCTAGGTTGGTGCGGGCACCAGCGGCTGTGTTGGCTCCCGTACCACCGCTCGTAAGAGCTAGGGCGTTGATGAGGTTTAGGGTGGTGATGGTGGATGAGGAGATGGTTGTGGTGGCCAAAGTTGAGATGCCAGAGATTGATAGGGTGCCGGTCGCCGTGAGGTTGCCGCCAACAAACGTGTTCCCTCCCACCGTCAGTTTGCTACCAGGGGTAGTAGAACCAATACCGACATTCCCGTTATTTAATACGGATAATACATTCGTGCTGTTACTGAAAAGATTAAGAATACTGCCTGTACCGTTTTGAATTATTGAAAATAATGATGCGGTAGTACTACCAGTGATGGTGCCCGCTTGATCATTGCGGATTAAGGACGTTGAAGCAACACCACCGACGGTATTTGCGTTATTGGCTTCAAAGGCAGCCGGGACGGTACCGAGGATTTTTCGGGGTAACATTTCACTGTCTGCTTCAAAGGTCACTCCAAGGTAGAGCGTTTGGTTAAAATCAATACCCGAGAGCGATGTCACGCTACCAAGCATGACAGAGAAGAGACCGTTTGTGAGTGCGACTTCATTAGCACCATTTCTGGTCTCAGTCCAAACTGCCGTACCGCCTGTTGGGACGGTATAGAGACTAAAGACTACCTGGTATGAACCATCAGCCAGAGCTACGTTACTCGAATTAGTAATCTTACCTTGATAGTTTATTTGGGGGTTAGGCGCCGCAAAGGCGACTGAAATTAAAATAAAGAAGCCTGCCAACCCGAAAATACCCGCTATAGTAGCGCGCACAGAATATTTTTTATGGATATTTGTAAAGGTAGAGAAACTCATAGGTTATTGTGGGGCAACATTTGGTATCCTGACAAATGGCAGCGTAGTATCTGAATCAATTAGTTTAATTGCCCCGGTAGTGGTACTCGTCATAGTCACCACCACCTCATCGGAAAAAAGCTCAATGACATTTTGCACACCACTCGTAGCGTTGGCTGGGAACAACACCACTCCACCCTTCATGAGAATTTTTTCTTGGGTTTCTGTAACTTGAGACCAGTCTCGGTCGGCAGTAAATAACGGTTGGTAAGCTACGGTTTTTGGAGTTGCAGAAAAAGCAGACATGAGGGCAGCTGGCATATTTCTAAGACCTGAGGCAAGTGTCGGCGCTGGAGTCACCGTATTTATATCAGCGGCTACGCTCAGTAACAGCCCTGACAGCAACCCCGCACTCATGATGACTGTGGCCAAAAGTAAGCTAGCA
Source organism: Candidatus Kaiserbacteria bacterium (assembly GCA_043771035.1). Classification (GTDB taxonomy): domain Bacteria; phylum Patescibacteriota; class Minisyncoccia; order Phycocordibacterales; family UBA918; genus OLB19. The sequence goes on from JAYVHQ010000040.1 coordinate 2,912, forward strand.
TTACCTGAATACAAAGACAGGTTCTGGATAGTCGACAGTTTAGCTTGGTAAAAATCTTTTACTTCCAGATCATTTTTGCGCGACTGACTTAGAATTCTTTTTTTAACAGAATCCTCCAGGGTGCTGTGTTCGTAAAAATTAACAAGCGAAGATTCTAGAATCAACCACTGCTTATCAACTTGTCTACCCACAATTCTACCCGAGCGAGCTAGTCTACTAATATAATCTCGGGAGTAGGGAGCAAGCGTCATAGCTTGCGTGAGCGAAATAAAATTTTCGGGTGTAGAGGGAGTTGAGGGCAACATAAATAACTGCTTTACCTATTATTATATAGGTAAAAAGTATATTTACGCCGAGCTGCTGTTAGTAACTAATTCCTAATTTTGACCACACAATGAGAGTACCGACTGGATTAAATTTGACCGACTGTTTTAAAACAGTGCCGTCCGACTCAACAAAACTAGTCAAGCTAAAAATGCTAGCGCAGACGATCATAGCGACCCCGACAAAAATCGGCACCACCACAAAACTTACCTTGGACTTGGACTTAGGCGCCCCCACCAGCTTCGGCCTGAACTCCACTACAGTTTGATTCGGCGAAAATTGTTCGGGGATGATTTTAGAGTTTGGAACCGATTCTAGATTGGGAGTTGTTTTAGAAACATTTGATTCTAATACTTGTTTCTCCTGATTCGTATGAGATTTTGCCAGAACGGGGGCTTTATGGACTGTTTGGTAACGCCTGGTAACAGACACGTTAGGGTACGTCATTTCTTTTAATTGCTCGGGCGGTCTAGACACCATCTGAAGCTTAGTAACTGGCTCAGTATCAGCGTATAATGAGGCTTCATCGAGAGACAAGACGGGCAAAACACCCTGTAAAAGAATTTCTGGCGTATGATCAAAAGGCAGGTTATGTACGGCTTTTTCTGCTAAAACTATGTTTACTTTTTGCGGTAAAGGTATAGCTTGGTCCCCCCATTGCTCTGGCGCTAGCTTTAGGTCACGCACTTTTGCAGTGCCGACTGGTTTTAAATCATCAGTGTCTTTATGGTAAACCGAAATTCTCGGTCCGTTTTGTGAACTAAATTCATGTCGCTCACTCATGTGCGCACCCAGGCTCCGTGCTGTTACTTTTGATAATGTAGGATGGACTTCCCGTCTCGCAATGACTGACTGTTCTGATCTATCTGAATGTAGGCTTTTATGAATAGTTATCTCGGCTGTACGAGTAGCTCCGTAGCGATCAGATTTATGATTAACAAGTGACTCCTCATTAACAAACCAAGCCCGACCAACAAGCTTTGCTTCGACTTTACCACTACGACACAACTGTCCGATATAATCAGTAGTATAACGATATTTTTTGGCAAGAACGGTTACTTTTACAAAAGCAACTCCAGCAAATTCAATAGTCTCCATTGCCTCTAGTATAGCAAAGAAGTTTTGTACAAGTGGATTATTTATGTAACTGTGTTGATAAACATAATTATCTTGTCTAAGGTAGCTCCGTAATGTCGTGCTTGGAACCTTACAAATCCCCCATCGCAGACGTCTTTGCGAGCCTCAGCGCGGCAATCCAGCAGTAACCTTAAATGAAATCGCTCCGCCTTATCGGACTGGGTATCAACAAGACTTAAAAGTTTTGATCAAATAGCTATGCTATTTGTTTCCTGTAAATTGGACGACTCGCTAAGTCCCTTAACTTACACCACAAGGTATTGGAGCGGAATAAAATCATGGATTGCCACGCTACTTCTTACAGAAGCTATACACCTTGTCGCTATTTTATGCAAAATAGCAGGCAAGGTCTTGCGAAAGCCTCCCAGGCTTTCTCACTCGCAAAGACGGAACAATGGACTGTTTGACGGTTAATTGAGGATGGTATAACAATCCCCGACCTGCTCATAGAGAATAGTCATTAAAATATAGCTGGTTCTGAAATTATGACTTGTATCGGCACTATCAATACACAATCCCTCACCCTACAACCGTCTTTGCGTGAGACAATCTGAGAGACTGCTGCAAGAGGTAGCCTACTATTTTGTGAAAATAGTGACAACCTACACAGCTTATGTATGAAGCCCTCAGGCGCGGCAATCCACGTCGGTCATTAATAGCTATACGAAACGAATCTGCTTAATTGGAGACGGTATAAAACTACACCCGTATTTTAAAACCAATTATTACTGTGCCAATTCATCCTCGAAGGTTTTTCTAAGTGTCAGAGGATCTACCGCACCTTTTGTTTGCTTCATGGCTTGCCCAAGCAGAAACTGGAGTGAAGCTACTTTTCCAGCCTTATATTCAGCCACTACGGATGCCTGCGTCCCAATAATATCCTGGACCAAAGCTATCAATTGCTCAGGTGTGAACGAGGAAATAAGGTTATTAGTTGTTGCATACTTAAGCGGTTCCGTATCAGCTAGTCCGATAGCGATTATTATATCCTTGGCTACTCGCGAAGAGATTTTATTATCACGCACCAGCTCCATCAACTGCACAAAATGTCCTGGCGATAAGACAGCATCTACTGGACCGGCCCCAAGCAAAATCTGAGAGAAGTCAGTCAGCAAATAGTTGACGGACAGACTAAGAATTTTTTGATCAGTCGTCTTGGCTGCTATCTCGTCAAAATAACGAGTGAGTATTTCATTTTGAATAATGATTTCTATTTGATTACTCGTTAATCCGATATCACTGTATATTAAACGTTTATTTGCGGGCAATACCGGCATTATCTCGTCTAGACGCGCGCTCATAAAGTCATGGATCTGATCAATCTGCATCTTGGGTAGATCTGGGTCAGGAAAATATCGATAGTCTTTGGCTGTTTCTTTACTCCGCTGGGAAAAGGTTTTACCCTTAACCTCATCCCAACCTCTCGTCTCTTGTACCAATTCCCCACCCGCTTCCAGCAGCTCAATTTGTCTTTTGATTTCAAATTCGATAGCTCCTTCAACTGACCTAAAAGAGTTCAGGTTTTTTACTTCGACGTATTTCTTTGACCGCTCACCCGTCTTGCTAACCGATATATTGGCTTCAACTCGCATCTCCCCACGCTCCATATTGGCGTCTGATATACCAAGGGTTCGTAAAAGCAATTGCAATTCTTTTGCAAAACTTACCGCTGTCTTGGCGTCATGAATGACTGGCTCGGTAACCAGCTCCATCAACGGTACTCCCGCCCGGTTGAAATCAACTAAACTGCTGTCACCTTTGTCATGTTGGCTACGAGCAGTATCTTCTTCGAGATGTACTCGAGTGAGCGCAACTCCGCCGACCAACCCACCCGTCACAAACGGAAATGCGTATTGACTAATTTGGTAGGCTTTTGGGATGTCAGGATAAAAATAATTTTTACGGTCAAACTCAGCGTATGAGGCAAGTGTCCCTCCCACCGCAGTTCCAAAAAGTAATACGTGTTTTATTGCTGACGCATTAGCCACAGGAAGTGTCCCTGGGTGCGCCATGCAGACAGGGCAGATATTTTGGTTGGGTCCACTTTCGTGCGGACTGTTGGCACACCCACAAAACATTTTGCTGAGGGTTTTTAGTTCTGCGTGAACTTCAAGTCCGATGGTTGGTGTATACATAAAAAGATTACCTACAAAATTCTAAATAAATATTGGTACCTATAACAATACGCTAATTTTTTAATTTTGCTATCTAAATAAACTACCGTTGATTGCCTCGGTTGGTACAAAAACGGACGGTGCGGATTGCCACGTCGCTTCCGCATTCGCTTCATCTCCTCGCAAAGACGTACATATCCACGTCTTTTCGGTCTAAAAATCTCCTCTACCCCTGTCTTAAATACTGCACGAGCTCGTCTTGCAGGTTTTTAACTCCTTCCCCGCTTTCTGCTGATATAACAAAGACACGTTTCTTGGTACTGTCAATAAACGTTTGGATGGTGTCTAATTGTTGTTGATTTGCAAGGTCTTTTTTAGTAAAAATAATCCATTCTTCTTTTTCGATAAGTGACTTATGGTAAGAAGACAGCTCATTTAAAATGGTGTAGTACTCTTTTATCGGGTCTTCGTGCTCAAGCGAGACTAAATGGAGGAGCATTTTTGTACGGGTAACGTGCCTAAGGAACGTATGTCCGAGTCCGCGACCAAGAGAGGCGCCCTCAATCAATCCAGGAATATCGGCAATCACAAATCCAAAGAGATCTCCCAGGTGGGGTTGGAGGGTTGTAAATGGATACGCGCCGATAGCACTCCGGGCATTAGTAAACGTATTGAGCAAAGTCGATTTACCAGCGTTAGGCTGACCGATTAGTCCGACGTCCACAACGAGCGTAAGCTCTACCTTGAGATCACCTTCTTCACCCGCTTTGCCCTTGGTAGTTTCTTTAGGAGAACGGTTCGTAGACGACTTGAAGTGCTCATTACCCAGGCCTCCTTGCCCACCCTTGAATACCCGCTCGCGGATACCTTCAGCAAAAAACTCGTAACTCCTGTTACGTTTGACATCAGTCACAATTGACCCGACAGGCACCTTGATGGTCGTGTCTTTCGCTCCACGGCCGTGTTTACTAGCATTTTGTCCATCTTCACCGTTAGTAGCCTCAAATATAGGTGCTCCTGTGTATTTAGCGAGTAGACCTAAATCACGAACAGCCTCGACGTAAATATCGCCGCCATTTCCCCCGTTGCCGCCTGAAGGCCCAGCCATCGCCACGAATTTCTCGTGTCGCCACCGTTCTACCCCATCACCGCCTTTACCAGCTTTCGCGAATAGTGTTATTTGATCTACAAACATAAGACCTATGTAATACCATAAAAAATACAAATGAGCAATGCCCGTCTTGTAACCCCCTTTTTTTACACCATCTAAATTCCCTCTATATCATAGTTTTCTTCGGGCGTGAGAAAATCTGGCAGACGTCTTGCAAGACGTTGTCAGTATTTTTCTCCCAGACTTTCTCACTCGCAAAGACGAAAATATAATAATCAATTGGTAGGTTTAGAGTGCCACTGGTAGCAAAACGGATTACCGCTTTTTTCTTCCGTCACAACGTCTTTGCGAGGCACGAAGCAATCCAGAGCGGTCTAGTAGATGTCGCACTGGATTGCCACGCTGTGGCTCGCAAAGACGGACATTCATGCAAACGATTAATAACAAAAAATCCCGCTGTTGGCGAGATGCTTTGTTGTGTTCGTTCCCAACTTCAATGTCGAGGGAACCTGACGGCTCGCGCGAACACGAATAAATTATACACCCATAAACATATACTTCAAGCAGCAGCATACGTGTAACCCCTCACACCCCAAACGTCTTTGCGAGCCCACAGGCGTGGCAATCTAGGGATTTATTGAAAGTGACTCTGGATTGCTTCGTCTGCGGACTCGCAAAGACGACTGAGATAAATTGGTATTTAGATGGGGTGAAGGGTTACGCATACATGTAGCCCCTCACACCTTCTGCGGTCATCCAGTAGTCCCTACGTCTTTGCGAACTGCGAAACGATAGTGGAGCGGTGTGGCAATCCACGTTCAGGTCGTGGATTGCCCCAAACGTTCAGCTGAGGCTAAACGTTTAAGCAAAGACACGGGTGGGGTTAATTGGGGATGGTATAACTTTGTTAATATATTTTTTAAAACACCCCGCATTGTGCGGGGTGTTTTAGCACACGCTAAATTACTTTGATTATTTTTTTAATACCCAGCCAGCGGCCATAAGCTCTTGGGCTTTTTTGTATTTTAGTACTTTAGTCTCAGTACCACTGGTTATCGTTACCAGCTCATTACGGCTCGGTTCGCTTACGGCTACCGCTGGCTTATGGGGGCTGCCAGTCTCGGAACTTGGGGCACTACTCTTGATGACGGCGTCAGCTTGTTTTTGTAGAGCAACCGCTTCTCGTTCAATTACTTGCGGAATCATGCGTGGCAAAACTTCCATGATTCGCGTAAGGACTGCTGCTTTCATTTCAGCAAATAACCTTGTCCCTTCCGTACGATACTCAACCAACGGGTCGCGCTGTCCGTAGGCACGGAGATTGACACTGTTGCGGGTATAATTCATCACCTCGAGGTGCTCCACCCACAGTGTATCAATCATTTGCAGAGCTAGTCTTTGAAACAGTACCATAAATGTTTCCTCGCCTAATTCGGCTCTTTTCGCAGCCACCACAGCAGACGCTTCATCTGACACCGCAATTAATTCAGCTAGCACCACTTCGACCTCTGTTCTGTCACCAAACAGCAATTTTTTACGCCGAGCATAGGTTTCGATACGCTGTTGATTTAAAATATCATCATACGCCAACACCTGTTTACGAGCGTCAAAGTGAAAGCCTTCGATACGCGTCTGAGCAGACTCGAGTTGCTTAGAAATCATTTTCATTTCAATTGGTTGATCGGCAGGAATACCAAACGTACCCATCAGGCGCTTCACTCTATCTCCACCAAATATCCGCATTAGTGAATCCTCCATCGACACAAAAAACTGAGTAGTCCCTAGATCACCCTGTCTACCAGAACGACCACGCAACTGGTTATCAATTCGCCTAGCTTCGTGACGTTCGGTGCCCAGCACAAATAAGCCACCGAGCTCTTTGACGGCCGTTGCTTCCTCTGCCGTAGCCGTCGGCCCGCCCAATTTAATATCCACTCCGCGACCAGCCATGTTGGTAGCGAGCGTCACGGCTCCGAGCAGTCCAGCACCCGCTATAATCTCACCTTCGCGCTCGTGGTTCTTGGCATTAAGCATCGAGTGAGCCACGCCGGCCATACGCAAAGCTTCTGACAAACGTTCGTTTGACTCAATCGAAGCCGTCCCAATCAAAATAGGCTGCTTGGTGGCATTTACCTCTTTAACACGATTGATAATGGCAGTGAATTTACCTTCTTCGTTCTGGAAAATGAGATCGTTTAAATCAGTTCGTTTGACAACTAGATTGGTCGGCACTGGTACTACCTCTAGTTTGTACACGGTATAAAATTCCTCTTGTGAAGTCAGCGCTGTTCCGGTCATACCGGCCAACTTGTCATACATGCGGAAATAATTTTGGTAGGTAACCGAAGCATATGTCCGGGACTCGCGCTGAATCTGCACCCCTTCTTTGGCCTCGACTGCCTGATGAAGACCATCTGACCAGCGACGACCCGGTTGCATGCGACCAGTAAATTCGTCGACAATCACCACTTCATTATCACGGACGACGTACTCTTTGTCATTGTTGTATAAGGCTTTGGCTTTAACAGCCGTTTCTAGATGGTGCACATACTTAATTCCCTTGTCGGTGTAAATATTATCAATACCGAGCATACTCTCGGCCGCTTCTATCCCGGTATCAGTCAAGGTAGCGCTGCGTAATTTTTCATCAACGGTAAAGTGTTCCCCTACATGCAAACTCCGAGCAATTGTCGCAAACAACTCATACAGATTTTCTGAATCAGCTGCTGGCGCTGAAATAATCAAGGGGGTTCTGGCTTCGTCAATTAAAATAGAGTCGATTTCATCGATAATAGCGTACGTATGCCCTCGTTGTCTGACGTGCTCTGGTTCAAACTCTATATTGTCACGCAAATAATCAAAACCAAACTCACTGTTTGTGCCGTAGGTAATATCAGCCGCGTACGCTTCTTTGCGCGTACAAGGACGTAGGAAATCATAGATAACTTTAAAAGAACCAACCGCATCACGCTCGCTATCACTCTCCAGGTGTCCCGCATCATACAAATACGAACCACTACCGTTGATAATACCAACCGTCAGTCCCAAACCAGCGTAAATCTGTCCCATCCAGACTCCGTCACGACGTGCCAAATAATCATTGACCGTCACCACGTGGACCCCGCGGCCACTCAGGGCATTAAGAAAAGCTGGCAAAGTACCAACCAGGGTTTTTCCTTCACCAGTTCTCATTTCAGTAATTTTTCCCTGATGCAATAAAATTCCCCCGAGAAGTTGCACATCAAAATGACGCAGACCAAGCGTTCGTTTGCTCGACTCTCGCACCAAAGCAAAAGCTGGCACCAGCACCTCATCCAAACTCTCGCCAGTAACAACCCGCTCTTTAAGGGCTGCTACTTTAGCTACTAACCCTGAGTCAGTACACAAAGCCAATTCCGCTTCTAAGGCATTGATAGCCACTACCAGTGGTGCTAGGCCTGCCAACTCCTTATCGTAGCTCGGACCAAAAAATTTATCTAAAAATGACATAATTCGTCTAGTATATATGTTTTAAGGCGTAAATACAAAAAAGAATAAATCGCTCTTTACAGAGCGATTTATTCAATCAAGCGCACGCGCAGATGTTTTATTTCTTGCGTGCTGGTGCTTTTTTTACGGCCTTCTTTACTACCTTCTTTGTTGCTTTTTTAGCAGCTACTTTCTTTACTACTTTCTTAGCTACTTTTTTAGCAGCTACTTTCTTTACTACCTTCTTTACAACTTTCTTGGCTACCTTCTTTTTTGCTACTGCCATATTATTTTTGTGGTGAGATTTTAGTGAATAAATTTCGACCGCATGACACCCTCGCTTTTTCAAAGAACTAATCAATGAGAAATGTCTGCTTACAACTATTATCACTCGTAAAAATATTTCGCACAAATTTTTTTAAAATAAAAATGTGGATAAGATTTTTTTAAAAAAAATATTTTTTTATTTTTTTAAATTATATTTCAGTAACTTCTTGTTCAATAGTGATGAAAGTTTTTTCGAAAACTATTTTTGAAATTATATTTTTAAAATTTTTAATTTCCTGTGTGGTTGCACCAGCATCAGCGACGAGTACGAGCGCCTGCTTTTCATACAAGCGGACATGACCTAGAGTGAATCCTTTGAGTCCACATATTTTATCCAAGATATACCCGAGTGAAACTTTGATCTGACCGTTTGCTGCAGGATACGTAGGTAAATCAGGGTATTTTAGCGCTACGGCTATGGCTTCCGCTTTTGGTATGACGGGATTCTTAAAAAAAGAACCAGCCGTACCGACCGTATGCCAGTCCGGAAATTTACTCGCCCTCACACCTATGACACAAT
>JAYVHQ010000041.1:0-3957 GCA_043771035.1 Candidatus Kaiserbacteria bacterium
GCGTGGACATCAAGTGTAAGGAGCACGCCCATCTCATCTACAGTGCGGTTAATTTTAACGGTGTCTGGATTATCGACGAGTGATTTTACTAGACTCTCGAGAAAGATTTGATCTTCGTGCATATCGTATTATTCGTGAACTGATAGTAGATAGGACTTACGCAAACGAGTGCAATTCGAGGCGTCCAAGTAAAATATGACGAGCCGTACTATTTGTACGGTGAGGATTATTTTACGCCGGACAACAAAGAAGTGTGCCGTTTGCGTAGGTTCTATGGGATAAGCGGTTACGGCACACAGACAGTGCACCACAAGCTATACCTATAGTATAGAGGAGGAAAAATACCCGTCAACTAAAAATCGGGAACAAAGTTCCCGATTGTTAGTCCAAATTATTTAAAATAATTAGGCAGCTACTTCTTCCTTTACTTCCTCAGCTGCAACTACAGGGGTTTCGGCGGGAGTTTCTTCTGCAGCTACTTCTTCTACAACTGGAGCGTTAGCTGCCTCTTCTGCTGCTTGCGCTGCTGCTTTTTCGGCTTCGGCAGCTGCTAGTGCATCAGCTTCTTTTTTAGCGGCGGCTTCGGCTTCGGCTTTCACTTTAGCTTCATCGATAATCGGAGACTTTCGTGGCAGTGCGTTTCGCTTCTTGCCTTCGATAACCTTTTGGCTGATAAGCATGTTATGGACTGTGTCAGAAGCTTGAACTCCTTGTGCTAACCAGTGTTTTGCTTTTTCACCGTTAATTGTAATTTGACCTAATTTTGGGTTGTAATTACCGATTAGATCGATAGTTTTATTACTTTTTGTACTCGCTCGTTTATCAACCACCACCACGCGGTACGCGGGATTGTTTTTGCGGCCAACTCGTTGTAATCGCATCATTAACATAGTGCAGGGATAGTATCAGATATGCGCGATTTGGTCAACACAGCTTAATATCCCCTTCTTTGAGATTTTTCAAGTTATCAAAGAGGTTGGCTCCAGTGAGTGCAGTTCTAGGCGTGGAAGGAAAATTTTGCGAGCCGTATTTTTATACGGTGAGTGATATTTTTCGTAGCACATCCAGCGATTTTCCCAAGGGAAGAAAAAATCGGGAAAGAAATTCAGAATAATCGCTACGCTTATTTCTTCATTCCACAAACGAAATGTGCCGCTGGTGCCGGCCTTCTACAGTAGCAATTACAAAGAGTCAATGGTACTATTGATCCGCATGGAAACAACTACAATCGAAGGAATCATTATGGTTCGGGGGAAAGGGACGGGGTTTATGAAAGTGGAAGGGCGCGATGAAGATTTGATTATTGAGCGAGAAAGCTTGGGCTTTGCCCTTGATGGTGACACGGTGGAAGTGAAGCTAAAAACACTGGTAGCAGGTAAACGCCAGGAAGCGGAAGTAGTACGTGTCGTTACCAAGGCTTTTCGGGAACTCATTGGTGTTGTGAAAGAACGAGTTGTCGCGGGTAAAAAAGTTCTCTACTTTAGTCCTGATAACCATCGTATCCACGTACGTCCCACCCTCCCTACCGCTACTGCCGCTGATATCGACATGAAGGTCTTGATTGAGATTACCTCTTGGGCAGATGCTAAGGTGGAACCTATCGGAACGATTAAAGAGACCCTCGGACGCGCTGGTGATCACGAAACTGAAATGCAGGCCATTATCCGCTCTGGTGGGTTTGCTAAGAACTTCCCCGAGGTGGTGCAGGAAGCAGCGCAAGAACTGTACAAAACACAAAACCAAATTTTCACTGACGCAGCAGCCGACCCAAAGCGAAAAGATTTCCGTGGTATCACCACCATGACGATTGACCCACATGACGCTAAAGACTTTGACGATGCGTTGTCGTTTGAGAAACTCGAGAACGGCAACTTCTCTATCGGAATCCATATCGCTGACGTGTCGCACTACGTGCGGGCTGGTGAGGTGCTCGATGATGAGGCCAAGGAACGTGGGACGTCGGTGTACCTGGTAGACCGCGTCATTCCCATGTTGCCGGAGATTTTAAGTAACGACCTCTGTTCCCTACGACCGAACGAAGACCGCTTGGCCTTTTCGGCGGTATTTGAGATGACACCCGATTCTATTGTTGTCGGTGAATGGTACGGACAAACCATCATTAATTCTGATAAACGTTTCGCCTACGAAGGCGCGCAGGAAGTCCTTGATAATGGAGCCGGTGAATACTTTGATGAGCTAAATACCATGATGACCCTTGGCCGTATTTTACGTAAACGACGCTATGCTAACGGGGCTATTGCTTTCGAGCAACCAGAAGTGAAGTTTGAATTAGATGAAGCAGGCAAACCGATCCGCGCCTACAAAAAAGAACGTGTAGAAACCATGCTCATGATTGAGGATTTCATGTTGCTCGCCAACCAACAAGTTGCCAAGCACGTTGACGATTTAGCCAAAAAATTTAAACGTGATTTGGTATACATCTACCGTATTCACGATGTGCCAAACCCCGACAAAATTGAGGAGCTGGCTATTTTCCTACACGCTCTCGGGTACGAGTTTGAAACCAACAAAGGTGTCGTTAAAGCGAACGAAATCAACCGACTACTTAAGGAGATTGTCGGCAAGCCCGAAGAGAACCTGATAAAAACCGCAGCCATCAGATCAATGGCCAAGGCAGTGTATTCAACCAAAAACATCGGGCACTTTGGTCTCGCCTTTAAATTCTATAGTCATTTCACCTCCCCTATTCGTCGCTACCCTGACTTGCTCGCGCATAGGCTACTCCGCGCCCATCTCGATAACGTTCAGATTCGCGCGGGTGACTTTGCAAAATATGAAGCCATCGCAGTCAAATCATCAGCTCGTGAAGGTGAAGCGGTCAAAGCTGAACGTGACTCAATTAAGTTCAAACAAGTGGAATTTATGCAGGGCAAAGTGGGAGCTGAATTTGAGGCGATTATTACCGGCGTGACTGACTGGGGTATCTACGTCCAAGAACAAGAGGCGTTGTGTGAAGGTATGGTTCGTCTCGCCTCTATCCGCACTGATTACTTTGAACACGTCGCCAGCAAGTACTGTATTCGAGGGCAGAAGACCGGGAAGATTTATCGCCTCGGTGATACCGTACGGGTGAAATTAGTTAAAGCTGATGCCGACGAGAGACAGTTAGACTTTGAGTTGGTTATCTAGAAAAAGAAACTGCCCAGTTACCCGGGCAGTTTTTTATTGATTGCTCGCCATTTGCAACTCTTGCTGTTTCTCTTCGTACTTAGTAAAGGCTTTCTCCCAACCCATTACTCCAGATACATATCTACTTGACTCAAGTCCAAATCCGTTTACAGCTTTTTCTTGAGCACATCTATGAGTCATCACAAAAAACAGGTCATACCCTAAAAGCTGTTCATCTTGTCCAATTAAATCTGCGGTTGACTCAGGTTCAGGATACGTATTTAAAAACCATTGCACGACTTCAATCATACGAGCCTGGCCTGCATTGTACGAATTAATCATCAGAGGGACTAAAAAATACTTTTCCATTGAGGCTGTATTACCATCAAAATACACATTAGTAATATATTTTAGTTCATTGTCCAGATTTTCTGTTAATTCTAAATATGAGATTTCAATATGCTGCATTGAAGCTGGTAACTGATCGCTCAGATTTCGCGGATCAAGATTAGGAAGATTGTGCTCTTTTGTATACCCTTCAAAAGTAGTTGGCATTGTTTGCAAGGTACCGATTGCGCCACTTTTACTTGTCTTGTTAGCATCAAAGCGTGACTCCTCAGCAGCGATACCAATAAGATACGGTGTGAATTCTTCTTCCACTCTTTGCGGTAAATTAATAAAATTTGTTTCCGTACGCATGATAGTGAGTGCATCTCTTCCTTCGAGATCACTTTCAAGGGGAGTAGTGGCATTTTGATATACCAACTCAACTCTACTATTCATGTGCTCGGCACGTGCACTAGAAAGGTCTTGATATACATGAAGCAT
>JAYVHQ010000042.1:0-6344 GCA_043771035.1 Candidatus Kaiserbacteria bacterium
CTAGCCGCGATGATCAATAGAATCAATCAAAAGCGAGCTGATCATATTGTGACTATCGAGGATCCAATTGAGTATATCTACACCCCCCAAAAAGCTATGATTGATCAGCGTGAAGTTGGGATAGACACCGCGAGTTATGAATCAGCGCTCAATGCTGTTTTTAGACAAGATGTTGATGTTATTTTGGTCGGTGAAATGCGCAATCCTGAAACTATAGCGATGGCGGTAACCGCTGCTGAAACAGGGCACGTCGTGTATTCTACCTTGCACACCAATGACGCAGCGCAAACGGTAAATCGTATTATCGATTCGTTCCCTGGCAATCAGCAGGATCAAATTAGAGTCCAGTTATCAGCGTCACTTATCGGTATTTTTTCGCAAAGACTCATCCCTCGTATTTCAGGTGGTCTAGTACCAGCATATGAACTGCTCGTGAACAACTCGGCTGTCAGTAACCTCATTCGTGAAAAACGAACCCACGAAATATATTCAGTGATTGAGACCGGTTTGGAGCAGGGCATGATTGATATGAATCGTTCTCTGGCTCAGTTGGTACAGCAGGGCGATATCACGGTTGAAAATGCCTTTAAATATGCCATTAATCCCAAAGGGCTCGAACGTTTAATATAATAGTGTATGTTATTTAAATACGTTGCTATTGATAGTACCAATGCCCAACGCGAGGGTACCGTAGATGCGGGAACAATAGACGCCGCTATCTCCGCGGTGAGTAAGCGTGGGTATACGGTAATCTCCATCGACCCAGTTGATGAAAAAAAGAGTCTCTTTAATATCGAACTTAATTTTTTTCAGGGTGTTTCTAACAAAGAGATTGTTATTTTGTCTCGGCAAATTGCCACGTTATTTCAGGCCCATATTTCACCATTACGAATATTCAGGTTGCTGTCTGCCGAAATTGAAAATCCGTATCTGCAGAATGTCCTCAATCAAATTGTTGAGGAGTTGCAGGGTGGTAGTTCAATCGCTCGTGCCTTAGCTTCACATCCGACAGTCTTTTCTTCTTTTTATGTAAATTTAGTGCGGGCCGGTGAGGAATCAGGGTCGTTGGAGAAATCGTTTAATTATCTAGCTGACTACCTCGATCGTTCGTACGAAGTAACTTCAAAAGCTAAGAATGCTTTGGTATATCCAGCCTTTGTTATCAGTATTTTCTTCATTGTGATGGGGCTGATGCTTACGTTGGTAATTCCTAAAGTGGCTCAGATTCTAATTGACTCAGGTGGGGAATTACCAATCTACACAAAAATAGTAATTGGACTGTCTAATTTCTTGGTGGATTATATCGGTTTTATTTTAGTGATTATTTCGGGTACGATTATTGGTTTGTGGCAGTTTGTAAAAACACCAGTGGGCAGACGAGCCTATGATGAGCTGATGATTTCTTTGCCAGTTATGGGTAATTTGCAACGTAAATTAATTTTAATGCGTTTTTGCGACAACATGTCTACCATGCTTACTAGTGGAATATCCCTAGTCCAAGCACTTGAAGTCACCAGTGATGTTGTCGGTAACGTTGTCTTTAAAGAGATTATTGACGCTGCTTTGTCAGATGTAAAAGCCGGCCGTTCCTTTGCAGACTCTATTTCAGAGTACCCTGAAATACCCGGTGTGTTAGCGCAGATGATTAAAGTAGGTGAGGAGACCGGTAGTCTCGGCGAAATCGTTGGTACCTTGGCCGTTTTTTATAGACGAGAAGTAAATAATGCAGTTGATACCATGATTGGTTTGATTGAACCGACGATGATTGTTTTGCTCGGGCTTGGTGTAGGGACGCTCTTGGCGTCGGTGCTGATGCCTATCTACTCCATCACCAACAATTTCTAAGTCGAAGCCCAAAATTCACTCATTAGCTTCGTTGGTGAAGTTAAATAATTTTTAACGTACAGAAAGTACGTCTCAAATTATGTAACTTCACCACCTCGCTACTAAGCAAATTTTGAACTTCTTAGCCTCAGCTAAACACCAAGCTACTGCGTTGCGCTCGGTCTGAAGACATTCAACGGACAATTAGTACAGCTCACTACTGCTTCCTTGCGCCTAGCATCTCAAGCAGTTTTGAAAATAAATTACGTAAGTTTCCATTTCTCACTACTAAGCAAATTTTTAACTCCGCGCACTCCGTCTTTGCGAACAAGTTGTAGCGTAGCGGAAACTTGTGTGGCAATCCAGGAGTCTGTTGAATTTTTTCTGGATTGCTTCATCTGAGGACTCGCAAAGACGTTTAGCGTGTATGAGGTTCATTCTGATTAGTTGTCCACACTGACGAAAATGTGGTTCTAAATACCTCGTATAATAGAGCTATGTCTCCGTACAACGTTGACTGTTGGGTAGCAATTAAGACATTCAGCTGATGTCTGAATTAAAAACTATTCTACTAATTATAAAAATAAAATTAAACACATGTTTAAACGAACTCTAGAACGAGGGTTTACCCTCATCGAACTCTTGGTGGTTATCGCCATCATCGGTATTTTGGCAGCGACCGTACTTGCTAGTTTGGGTAGTGCTCGAAGTGGAGGAGCTGACGCTTCAATTAAAGGAAGTGTAAATAGTGCTAAAGCACAAGCTGAAATATTTTATACAGGTGCCAACACTTACGATGGTGTATGTGCTGCTACAGCTGCTTTGAATGGTTTGACAGGACTTAGAACAGCTGTTGATAATAATATCAATACAGCTGCAGTACAAGTTCCTGACACAGCCACAGGACAAACTGCTGCAACTATTGTGTGTAACGACACAGCCGCTGGATGGGCATTATCTTCTCCTATGAATAACACTACTGGAGGAGCATACTTCTGTGCTGATAGCACAGGATACAGTGGCCAACAAGCTACAGCCCTTGGAGCTGGACCAACAGACATTACTTGTAGCTAATCAATTAATGGAATTAAAATTGCGCCCATTTGGGCGCTTTTTTAATATAAAAATTATTTATTAATTTTTATATAATGGGATGCTATACTTACATCACTATGTTGGAAACACTTTCGCTCTTGCCTCCATATTTTATCTCCGCCGTAGCCTTTATATTCGGAGTAATTATTGGGAGTTTTCTCAATGTGTACATCTACCGGTTTCATACGGGGAAGTCGCTGTCAGGTAGTTCGCACTGTTTGTCCTGTCGCACACCGCTTAAATTTTATGATTTATTTCCGTTGTTCTCCTACCTCGGATTACGAGGACGGTGTCGGAGCTGTAGTGCCGTAATACCTTCTCGGTATTTTTGGGTGGAGCTGGTAACGGGGGTGTTGTTTTTGCTGGTGGTGAACTTCATTACTGATGTTTATCTGTGGCCGCTGTCGTTGGTATTGATGGCGATGCTGGTGGTCGTAGCGGTGTATGATTTAGCTCATTTTATTATTCCGGATGCGTTTGTGGTGGTCTTAAGTTTGATTGCTCTTTTGTATATTGGGTACGGCGCCTTTTTCTCTGGTGATTATGTAGGGTTGGTGTGGAATGCTCTCGCTGCCCTGGTGGCCTTCTCTTTTTTTGCGGGGTTGTGGTGGTATTCGAGTGGTCGGTGGATTGGGTTTGGTGATGCAAAATTAGCGATTCCTCTGGCTGGTATGGTGGGTATCTGGGGAGTTTTTTCTATGCTGACGTTGGCGTTTTGGATCGGTACATTTATTAGCGTCGCACTATTACTGTGGCAGAAATATGGCAAACGGGGACAACTCGGCTTTCGCTTATCTGGCCCCACCCTTACAATTAAAAGTGAAGTACCGTTTGCACCGTTCTTAATTCTAGGCTTCCTCGCGGTTTTCTTGCTTCGAGTTGACGTTCTGACGTGGTTTAGCTATGCTCTTTAAATTTTTAGATATCACCAGAGGAAACACAGCGTCCGCACAGCGTCGCGGCTTTGGTTTAGTGGAGCTGATGGTTAGTATCAGTATTATGACGCTTGTGTCTACTATTATTTTGGTAAAAAATCGCTCGTTTAATAATGCGTTGCTATTGCGTAATCAGGCCTATGAAGTGGCTTTTTCACTGAGGCAGGTTCAACTGCTCGCAGTTTCTGGTACCAAAGAGAATGCCACCGACAGTAATCAGTATGGTATTTATTTTGATGTTAGTAGCGCGACGACCAATAGTAAGTATCGGACGTTTCGTGACGATAGTAATAGTGGATCAAATAAAGGTTGGTATGAAAGCGGTGACACGAGTCTCGGCACCATAGGCTCACTTGATAATCGGTTTGCGATTACTGATATAGTCGATAGTGCAGGAGCGTCCTTGACGGGAGATTTACTGTCGGTCACGTTTATCAGACCAAACTTTGACGCGTTATTTAAAACAGCGGTCGGAAATTCTTTCAGTGGTCCGGTTTATTTAAAAATAACTCCCAAGGATATGAGCGGCTACGCCACGGTACCATTTCGGCTGGTGGAAATTACGAGTACTGGGCAAATCAGTGTAAAATAAATGTATGTTTGTTACCTGTAAAAAAAATAGTTTTGGCTTTACCTTGATTGAGATGCTGGTAGCGCTGTCTCTTTTTACGATCGTCGTGACTATTTCAGTTGGCGCTTTTCTCTCACTCATTGGTGCGAGTCGTGGGGTGCAGGGCGAGCAGTCAGTCATGACGACGCTGACGTTTGTGCTCGATAGTATGACCCGTGAGATTAGAACTGGCACCAGCTACTATTGCGCCACGGGTGCTTTTTCAACTCAAGAAAGTCTCGGCAAGACCGCTCAATCATGTGCAGGTGGCAGTACGGGCTTGTCTTTTCTGGAAGCTGGATCGAGTATCACTGGGGCTAGTAGTCGTATTGCCTATTTCTATGACAGTAGTAGCAGTACTCGAAAAACCATTATGCGAAAAATAGGCGGGAGCGACCCTCAATCTATCGTGTCAGATGGGATCACCATAACGAGTGCTCAGTTTTTTGTGACTGGGACTGATAGACTAGAAATTAGTAATAATACTATACAACCGACCGTAACTATTATTCTAGAAGCACGTGATGAGACTGGCGCTACTACGACTTTGCAAACTACGGTAACGCAACGTGAATTAGATATATGATATTTAAATATTCAAAGCAAACTGGTTTTAGCCTAGTCGAAGTACTGGTGGCTATTTCTTTACTTCTACTTGTTATTGTTGGTCCGATGCAGATTCTGTCACGTTCAATTAACAGTACAAATTTTGCGACTGAGCAAGTCAATGCCTGGTTCCTGGCGCAAGAAGGTCTCGAGTTGGCGCAAAAAAGTCGTGATGATTTAGTATCAGCTGATTTTAAAGATAAAATTTTAGCTCAGTCACTTGAGCCAAATCCGATGACCAAGTTCCTCACAGATTTTGCTGCTTGTTTCAATCTCAGTACTGGTTGTGGATTGAACATTGGCAATGGCATTAATTCCCCAACAAACGTTGTGAGTTGTGCTACCGCTGGTAGTTGTAAGTTATATCTCACGACCAGTGCCAATAGCGACCGCTCGAGCTATCAGCATTCAAGTGCTGGTAACAGTGTGACACCCTACACTCGGGTTATTACCATGGAGAGTTCTCTTGCACCGTCGACTCGTGTACGCGAAATAAAAGTCACCTCAACGGTTACCTGGCGTACTGGATCTCTTATCTCCAGCCAAAAAGTAGAAGCCATTACCTATTTATTTAATGTGTATGATACAGACTAAACAAACCAGTCAGCAGTCGGGTTTTGCGCTCCTTATAACCATTTTGGTTTTAAGTGTGGTGGTGGCCGTTACCTTGGCCTTAGTTGAGCTTAGTATAAAACAGCTCAAGTTGTCTGTTGACTCTACCGCTTCAGAAATTGCTTTTCACGCTGCCAATGCGGGACTCGAGTGTGCCCGCTATACGAGACGAATCGAATCTGACTATTTTGAAACTGGCGCTGATGTTGATGTTGATTGTTTTGGGGCGGTTGGTAATGCTGCCAAGGAAGCAAGTCTAGGTTTTGGTACGACAGGTACTGGTCCGACTGCGCAAGTGTATCGTTACAAATGGACTATAGACTGGGGTGTATCGCCAAACGAACGCTGCACTAGTATTGATACGGTTGTAATGGTGGCAACAACCTCAGTTACAATTGGCGCCGGCGGGGTTGGGTCACTTAAAAATTTTATTAATGGCTATGAGAACGATACCAAAACCTGCGAAGCCGGCGAACGGTGCACTATTATGTCAGCGGTCGGTTACAGTAGTGCCTGTAGTGCAATAACGGGGGCTGGTGTCCTCAGACGGGAAATTTTGCTAGAATTATAGACATGACTGTATCCAAAGTTGAAAAAACCCGGCTCGCTCAATTGCGGAGTGTAATCGCTCATCATCAACATCTGTACCATACCAAAGACAC
>JAYVHQ010000043.1:0-8488 GCA_043771035.1 Candidatus Kaiserbacteria bacterium
CTCCATCGCTTCGGTACTCGCAGTCAAAATATCAATTCCGGTCTTTTCTTTAATCGTGTCGACGTAGTCAATTTCGACCCACTCGTCAGCCAAATCAAATGTATGGTCACGCATGGTGAATTTGGTGGTACCAAATACTTCGGTTGCAATTGTACGGTAGAGGTCACGCACAAAGGTCATGCCGTCACGGTAGTCAGCGTAGGCCCAGTAGAATTCACAGTTCGTAAATTCCTGGAGGTGCTCAGGGCTAGTTCCTTCATTGCGATACGCCCGACCAATTTCAAAGGTCTTTGGGTAGCCAGCCGCCATGAGTCGCTTCTGCCACAGCTCACCAATGCAGATGCGCATATAGACCGGCATATCAAAATCGTTATGATAGGTTTTAAACGGTCGTGCTTCGGCTCCACCAGTGGTGACTTCTAATGTAGGTGTCTCAACTTCGAGGAAGCCGTGATCAACCATAAACCGGCGCGTGACTTCCCAAAACTTGGCTTTTTGGACAAACAACGCTCGGGCTTCGTCATCGAGAAGTAAATCCAGGTACCGCTTGCGGTAGCGCATGTCTTCGTCTTTGATACCAAAGTGTTCGGCTGGCATTGGTGCCAAGGACTTCGTTAGTACACGCCAAGCGGCAACTTGGATGGCTTGCGTCTCGCGTTTGGTAATAAAGGCTGTTCCAGCAACTTCAATAAAATCGCCCGCGTCAATATTAGCGACAAACAAATCAAATAATTCCTCCCCCACGTTCTCCTTAGTAAACATCGCTTGCACCCGGGCCGTCCCATCAAAGATATCCGCAAACGCGAGTGCGCCATGGAGTCGCAACGCCATCACCCGACCGACGATTGTAACCGGTGTAGCAGACGACACTAAATCAACAAACTTTTCTAAAACAGCAGAGTTGGTGTGAGTAGCAGCAGTTTTAGCTGAGTACGGGTTCATGCCCGCTGCCACAAGGGTATCACGCTTACCTCTTCGTTCGTTCATTAGGTCATTGATTGTAGACATAGTTCCACTATAGTAGCGTTTTAATATAGGTTTGGCAAAGTGTGTTATTTGACCACTATGGATTGCCACGTCAGTTCCGCTTATCGCTTCACTTCCTCGCAAAGACGGACGGTACACAAAAACCAACCGCGTGAGCGGTCGGTTTTTGTTTTTCATTTAAGCTCTAAGTCACAGATGGAAGTTCAAAATTCTTTCAGATGCTAGGCGGATGGTGAAAAATATTGTGCGGTGTGCTCCCCGCACATTGAACAAAATTTTTTACCAGCCAACAACGCAGATGATGGATTTTGGACTTCCTCTCCCTTTTACTCAACCTTCAAAACCTTATATTTTTGTTTGCCAGCTGGAGTCTCAAAACTAAACTCATCTCCCTTAATCTTCCCCATGAGTGACTCCCCGAGTGGTGATAGGTAGGACAGTTTCTTTTCGTGGATATTAGCTTCTTCAGCTCCAACAATAGTGTATGTGTGCGTATCTTTGTCTTTATCTTTTTGGATAGCAACCGTTGAACCAAGCACAATCACGTCACCTTTTTTATCGTGAGCAACAATCTTGGCTTCTTTGATTACTTTTTCTAGATGACCGATTCTCTCTTCGATAGCACCCTGCATATCGCGAGCTTCTTGGTACTCAGCGTTTTCAGAGAGATCTCCTAAACTACGAGCGTATTCAAGCGACTCAGCAACCTCTTTACGGCGAACAGTTTTTAAATGATCAAGTTCTTTTTTCAGCTCATCGAACTTTTCAGCAGTCAGGTAAGATTGTTGGTCATTCATAAATGCAAATTTAATTTACCCCAATTATACGTACTTATACTATATGGTCAACTTGTGGACTACTGAGTTTTATATCCAGGTGTAGTAGTTGCTAATCCAGGATTGATATACTCGGGACGATTGGTAGCCATCCAGTCAAATACCCCACCCATAATGCGGGTAGCGCCCAAAGCGTTGGTCCGAGGAGCCTTATCCATCATCAAAATAAAGGCGTATTTTGGATCCTCGTATGGCCAAAAGCCAGCAGCCCAAGAGTTGACATAGGCATTACCCGCCCCGATTTCAGCAGTCCCTGATTTGGCGGCAATAGCGACATCAGAGCGTTCTAAACCGCGAGCAGTCCCCCCTGGCAGTATCACCGTTTTACGCATACCCTCGTAAATAATTTTGAGCTGCTCTCTACTTAAACCAATATCATTTGAAGCGCCAACTTCACCCTTTATTACATGTGGTGTAATCAGAGTACCGCCGGAAGCTAAGGCGCCGTATGCCCGCAACATCTGCAGTGGTGTAGCTTGAAAACCATACTGCCCGATAGCGGTAAAATAAGTATCACCTAGTCTCCAGTCGTCATCAAAAGTCGCTTTCTTCCATTCTGGTGTCGGAACTACCCCCGCCTGCTCTTGGGCAATGGTAATCCCTGTCGTCGAACCCATACCAAATAGTTTATAATATTGACTCATTTTGGTAATGCCAAGACCTTTTTGATCACCAAAACCACCGCCAATAATATAGAAATACACATTAGAAGAAAACGCTATCGCTTCACGCATCGTCATCACGCCATGAGCGCGCCAGTCGTTAAATTTTGATGGATTGCTCGGATTGTAGGGATTGGGCACAGTAATGGAACCATTACTGAAAATCGTTTTATTTGGATCAATAATACGTTCAGAAAGGGCTGCGTACGCGACAAACGGTTTGACAATTGACCCCGGTGTATACACTCCGCTCACTACCTTATTTAAGAATGGCAATCTGTCATCTGTATTATACTCAGCAATTTTTACCGTATCGTCTCCATCGGCCATGACTTCTGGATCATACGACGGATAACTAGTCATCGCTAAAATTTCTCCAGTGTGAATATCCATAATCGCACCAGCGCCACTACGGAAACCTGCTTTGATACTGCTGGTGGAAATAATTTGGTACATCGCTTCAGACAAAGCAGCGTCAACTGATAAGGTAAGCTGCTTACCGGCGGTTGGAGCCGATAAGGCATGCTCGCCAATCACTTTATTCAAAGCATCAACTTCTACAATTTTCTCTCCATTTTTACCACGCAAATCTTTCTCAAAGGCACGTTCCACCCCGGTTCGACCAATGTATTCAGTTCGGTAATATATGCCTTTTTTATCTCGCTGCGGATAGCTGACATACCCGATAAGTTGCCCCATCCCCAACCTATCGGTATACGCCCTCACAGGAAAGTCATACTGATCAGTAAAGTCGTGTTCGTTCCAAATCAGTGGCTCACCTTGCCGATCAAAAACTACTCCTCGCTCGGCAATAATCACGTTTGTATTGACACTATTATTATCACTAATAGTGCGAAAGCGAGCGCCTTCCACATATTGCAGTTGAAAAATCTTTGCAAAAAAAGCGAGAGACACTAATATAAAACACACCCCCACAATGTAAATATTGCGTGGTAAAATAGGCAGCTCCCTTCTACCCTCCATCCGACCAGTATTAAATGACGGTAAATTTGTCACGTCGAGCAGAATCTCATCTAACTCTACGAGGTGTTTTGTTTTTTTTCGAAATCTCATAATTGAGTATTTTTACGTAATCTCGGTTTAAGTAACTCCATCAAAATAAAAGCACCTAAAAAACCGAGCGTGTAGTACGGGAGTGTGGGAGTGAATAAAAAGTATACATCTATACACAAACCTAAGCCCACTAATTCATATGCCCGAAAATTATATAAATACCAAACCGAGAGCGGTATTGCTACTAGCATAACACTAAAATACCACAGGCCGCACAACGTTCCGAAGCAGAAAAATCTTAAGAATGGAATTGGTACATTCATAAAAATTATGGTAATGGACTACTGCTGGCTGTACTAGAAGTGGTAGCAACGCCTGGTGAGGTAGTACTTGTTTCAGGAGTAACCAGTACCCCGGGAGGCAGATCAACGGTTAGAAAACTCTGTTTTGTTGTTTGCACGAGAACCTCTGCTTCAGCAAAGGAATTTGGAACGATTCCTTCTTTGCCAATAGAGACATAATAGAGACTCTGGATTGGGATATTAGTAGTCACAAAACCATACTGCTCTGGTTGGGTCGCTGATGTTTCAATATATGAAACTACGCCATACACTCCAGAATCTATAGCTGGTAACAAAACCAAGTCACCAGTTCGCAACATAATTCCCTGAGGAATACGAACTCTTAGAACTCCTCCGCCCATACCCTCAGCCTCAGTATAAATATTTGGACCAATAACATACGCAGAAGAAATAAAACTAGCGGTCGTAATCAAGGTAACAATAGCGGTTTTTTGACCAACTTTGGATACAAAACCAATAACCTGATCTTTTCCAAGAAACACAGGGGCATTAAGCGTAACACCATGCGTCGTGCCGCGATCAAGCATAATCAGATCGTACGGCATATTTCCTGGACGTCCAATCACTCGAGCCAACACCCGCGCGTCAGGCACCGCTCCCGCTTGAGCCCGCAGATCATCATTTTCTACCTGAAGTTTTTTTATAGTATTCTCTGTCCCTTGTTCAGTGGCAATTTTAATTTTTAAATCTTCTAGCTCATTGATTAACGTACTACGCTCGCGCAAATATTGGGGAAACGAACTGCCGGACTCAGCAACCCAAATTCGGACAGTATCAAAAGGATACCAAATAATCGATACGAAAGTTCGAGCAACAACGGGCAACAAAAAAAACAGAGCAAAACAAATCACCAGCGCCATAATTATGAGCGGTAATTTTTTAGCCCCCGAGGCTTGGCGAGAGCTCGCCCTCTTTGTCAATAAGGATTTCTTCATAAAATTCTAAGTTTTCAATCACTATCCCAGCCCCCCGAATCACCGCCCGCAAGGGATCAGGCACCACAATGACCGGCACTTCAAGAACCTCCTCGAGCAAGGATTGGAGCCCTGGTATCAGCGCACCTCCACCAGAGAGATGGATCCCCCGCTGCATAATATCAGCTAATACCTCAGGTGGAGTTTTTTCCAAGACATTTTTAACCGCCTCTACAATCATATCAACTTGTGGAGCAATAGCATCTCTAACATCGCTATCTGTCACCACTACCTCACGCGGCAAGCCAGTCATAACATCTCGACCACGGATAATGTGTTCCTTGGCACCATCTTTTTGTTCGACGGCAGCCAAAGCAATTTTTACATCCTCGGCTGTTTTATCACCGACATAGACTTTGAACTGATCGCGAATATAGGTTGAGATAGACGCACTTAGATGGTCGCCGGCGACCCTGAGATTTTTTGCTACAACAATACCATTAAGTGAGATAACAGCGATATCAGTGGTTCCGCCACCGATATCAATAATCATACTACCAATGGCTTTGCCTACAGGCAATTTTGCTCCAATGGCCGCTGCCATCGGCTCTTCAATCAAGAAGACCTCACGCGCTCCAGCATTACGAGCTGCATCCCGGGCCGCTCTCATCTCCACATTAGTAATTCCCGAGGGGACGCCGACGAGCACTCTGGGAGCGATGAACGTCCTCGTTTCACTTCGTACTTTACTGATGAGATATCCCAACATCTCCTCTGTTACTTCAAAATCTGAAATCACACCATCAACCAAGGGTCTCACTACTTCAATATGAGCTGGCGTCCGCCCCTGCATAGCCCTCGCTTCGTTTCCGACAGCCACCAGCTGCCCCGTCTTTTTGTTAATAGCCACAATCGTAGGTTCGTTCAAAATAATCCCTTTTCCTTTAACATAAATTAGGGTATTGGCTGTACCTAAATCAATTCCGATGTCCGTCGACAACGAATTAAGCATTTTTCCAAAAGTACGCGACAGTAGACTCATGATTTCAGTATCATACTACGAAATGATATTATTGCCAAAATAGCGCCAGTTCCAATAATCAAAAATTACTGAGTTAACAGCGTCATAAGCGCAGTCACCGTACATAGGGTACGGCTTCTTTGCTTACTCCTTGTCTTTCTTACTGAAACTGTCCACTCATTGGCTATTTTACTTCACAAGTTCATAAAATAGCTCAATGAGTCTTGCAAAAACTAGTCGTTTTTTCACTTGTACTTTTCGATTATTGAAACAGGATTAACAAATTGATACATATCATGTGTATAGTACCAACTCTAATTAACCACCAAACAGTCCCTCGTTCCGTCTTTGCGAGCGTAGCGTGGCAATCCACGTCCTTAAACCCTGGATTGCCACGGTAATTCCGCATTCGCTCCATTACCCTTACAGGGACTGTTCAGGTTATCGCTATTTTTACAAAATAGCTGGTAACCTCTTGCGAAAGTCTCCCAGACTTTCTCACTAGCAAAGACAGACGCTTACTTTATGTTGGATTATTTTGAGATGGTATAAATAATTATATTTTTATGACAACACAAGAAATTGCTAAAAGAGTAGTTGAGCTTAACCGTTTGGGGAATCACGAAACAATCTATCGTGAGTTGTATGATGTTAATGCTGTCAGTATTGAAAATTGGACTGATACTCCAGAACGTTACGTTGGACTTGAGGCGATTGGCAAAAAAGGAGAAGCGTGGATGGCTGATGTGATAGAAATTCATGAGACATCTTGTAGTGAACCACTCGTGTCTGATAGTAGTTTTGCGGTTACTTTTTATATGGACATTACTTACAAGAGTATGGGACGTTCAAAAATGACCGAGATGGCGATCTACACAGTTAAGGATGGTAAGATCGTCCAAGAGGAATTTCAGGCTTAATGTGATCAAAAAATCGAACCGTTACTGGTTCGATTTTTTAAATTAAACCCGCGCTTCACTGCGCGAACTTGCTCTTTAACTCATCTGATTCGTAAAACAACGTACCGAGATACCCAAAATTATAGCGCTGGCCACCAATGGTAATAGCGGCACCACCGACTTGCGGGTCAGGTTTTGGCTTTGAGGCACCAAAGCCCAGGTTAAAGAGAGTTACAAGAACGTCAGGTCGCGCTGAGACATCATAACCGGCCCGTTCCCATTGTGCAGAAATTTGTTTTAGGTAGAGGGCGGTGTACAGGTATGAGTAATAGTGATCTTTTTCATTGGTGAGGCGATTAAAGAGCGCATTATCATTATCTTCAGTTTCTCCGTAGGCGATGAGTTGACCGTATCCGTCACCGGGATAAAACTCGGAGCTGGTGCTATTGGTATACGCCTCTATTTCTACCGCTGTTGCTTGTTTAATGCCTGACACTCCCAGTGAAAATTGCGAGAGGGAGGCGAGGATTTTTAAGGGTTCAAAGTACCGTTTAAACACCTCACGGTTGTCACTAAAAAAGCGAATTTGTTCTGGAATGACGGCGGCAGCAATCATTCGGGGGGAAACGCCCGTTTCTTTGGCGACACGATTGATAATAGCTGCATCTTTTTCTAATCCACCGCGTACGACCTCCCACTGGGCAGTCTCAAACCAAGCACAAGGCTTGCTTTGGTCAAGCTCTTGTTTGCAGCCATTAGTTTCCGCAATTATAGCTTGGGTGGTAGTGGGTACCAGGCCAAATGAGGCATTACGTTCAATAATTGTTCCCGGCACATTAAGTAACCCTTGCTGCATACCAAAAAATACAAACGTAAAAGCCACACCGATACCAGCGAATATAATGAGAACAACGAAGCAGATATTTTTTAGAATTTTCATTGGCAGTAATGTAACATGAGTTTTGCTTCTAACGAAATTAGGTATTTATGAAGGTCTCGCAAAATGTACCGTTACGTAGATGTTGGTTGAATCACGGACAACACTAATACCTTGATGGGTGAAAAGGGGAGATAGAAGATTCTCTCGGTGCCCAGAACTGGCTTGCCACTGACGCATAAAAAAATCAGCCACGTATTCAATGCTAGGCTGTTCCGTAAAAGACATCATAGCCAGATTTTCACCCCAAGCAGTTGCTTGATAATTATCTTTAGTAAAACGACATGATATGTCACAGCCTTTTTGATCTGTATGGGATAGAAAATTACCGGTAAGCATCGCCTGGCTGTATGCCTGGGCATTTTTTGCTAGTACAGGCTCAAAAGTAAGTGGCAGTAGTTCATTCTCCGTTCGAAATGTATTGGTTTGTTTTTGTATTATAGTAACTACCGCAGCAGCAAAGGTATCATCGTTAAAATAGTCTGCCTTCGGTGCGTTTGTGGTGAGAGGAAGAGGGTTTGTGGTTGGGAGTGCTGTAGCTATGGTTGCGTTTTTTACAACATTGGGGACTTTAGTTGGAGTCAGAGTGACTAGTATCGATGCTGTGTCTAGCTGCGCATCAGTCAGCATAAATGTATATCCTGTTACATTCACTGACTGTGAACGTACTGTTCCCAGAGTGATAGTGGCTGTTGTTGTGCCAAGCAGTCCGCCTGTAATCTGCAAAGTGGTTGCTAGTTCTCCGGCCCAGATACACTGCACATCTGGCTTACACCTGGAGTCAGAGATCGCCTCTAATGTTATGGTCAGTCCATCAGTAAAGACGTGGGTCTGTTTCGTAGTAAAAATAACTGCC
>JAYVHQ010000044.1:0-25357 GCA_043771035.1 Candidatus Kaiserbacteria bacterium
TAATTACTTGGTTTTGCCTCAAAAAAGAGTTTATTTAAAATAATTTATACATATATTATATGGCTCGAGAATTTCCGATTAATCGCATGCGTAACTTTGGTATCGTGGCTCACGTCGATGCTGGTAAAACTACTACGTCTGAACGGGTGCTTTTCTATACTGGAATGTCACACAAAATTGGTGAAGTGCACGACGGTGCAACTGTGACCGACTGGATGGAGCAAGAACGAGAGCGGGGTATCACAATTACCGCTGCCGCTATTTCTTGTAACTGGTCAAAATCAGAAGTAGAAGACCGTAAAGATAAGTCACAGATGTATAACTTCAACATCATCGATACGCCCGGTCACATTGACTTTACGGCTGAAGTAAAACGTTCGATGCGCGTACTTGACGGTGCGGTAGTGGTATTTGACTCAGTAGCGGGAGTAGAACCACAATCAGAAACCAACTGGGGTTACGCTGACGAGGCAGGGGTGCCACGTATTTGTTTTATCAACAAAATGGACCGAATGGGGGCTGACTTTGAGAAATCATATGCCAGTATCTTAGACCGTCTGTCTAAAAAAGCCGTACGTATTCAACTACCGTGGGGCTGTGAGGATCACCTCAGTGGTGTAGTGGATCTTGTTAAAATGAAGGCCTTTGTGTTTGAAGGTGAAATGGGAATGAAAGTACGTGAGGTAGAAATCCCTGCTGAACTGCAAGCAGATGCCGAGAAGTATCGGGCTGAATTAGTTGAACGGGTAGTAGAGCATGATGATGTAATGATGGAGGCCTTCCTCGAGGGGAATCTCCCAACAGACGCTGAGTTAAAAACTACTTTACGTAAGGCGGTGCTCGCTAACCAGCTCTTCCCAGTAATGACAGGTTCTGCCCTCAAGAATATTGGTGTGCAATTGGTGCTCGACGCAGTTGTTGACTACTTGCCAGCCCCAACAGATTTACCCCCAGTCCGAGGGATTAATCCTAAGACTGATGAGGAAGTCACGCGGAGCGCAAGTGACGACGAGCCATTTTGTGGATTGGTGTTCAAAACATCAAACGACGTTTTTGTTGGGCAGCTGGCTTTCTTCCGGGTGTATTCTGGTGTGGTAAAAGCGGGAAGTTATATTTATAACGCCACCACCGGAGAAAAAGAACGTTTGGGTCGAATCGTGCGGTTACAAGCTGACAAGCGTACTGAGATCGAAGAAGTGTACGCTGGTGAAATTGCTGCTGGTGTGGGGCTAAAGAACGTGATGACATCACACACACTTTGTGACGAAACCAAACAAATCGCTCTAGAAAAAATAGTTTTCCCTGTACCAGTCGTCGCGATGCGGGTTGAACCAAAAACGAAAAATGACCAAGAGAAAATGGGAACGGCTTTGAAGAAGTTGTCGGATGAGGACCCAACATTTATCGTGTCATCTGATTCAGAAACTATGGAAACCATCATTTCTGGTATGGGTGAACTTCACTTGGAAATTTTGGTTGATCGTATGAAGCGAGAGTTTGGAGTTGAAGCTAACGTCGGCGCTCCTCAGGTAGCTTATCGCGAAACTATTCTTAATTCAGCCGAAGCGGAATACAAGTACATCAAACAATCAGGTGGTAAAGGACAGTACGGTCACGTTAAGATACGTATTAAGCCACTTGAACCACTAGACCCTGAGGCAAAAATTCCGAAAAATGTGACCCGAGAAGAGCACTTTGAATTCGTAAACTCAATCAAGGGTGGAGTAGTACCGAATGAATTTATTCCTGCCGTTATGAAAGGTGCTAAAGAAGCAATGGCGCGCGGGCAAGTGGCTGGTTATAAGATGGAAGACGTATCAGTTGAACTCTATGATGGTAGTTACCACGATGTAGACTCGAGTGAAATCGCCTTTAGATTGGCCGCTATCCACGCTTTCCGTGATGCCGCTAAAAAAGCTAACGCCGTGTTGCTTGAACCAATCATGAAGATTGAAATTCGAACCCCAGAAAAGTTCACTGGTGACGTAAATGGAAATGTGTCGAGTAAGCGTGGTAAGGTTGAAGCGATGGGTGACTTGGGTGAAAAGAAAGTCATCACCGCTACTGTGCCACTGTCGGAAATGTTCGGTTACACCAATGCCCTTAAGTCCATGACGCAAGGCCGTGCCAGTATGACTATGACCTTCGACCACTACGACGTGGTACCGCCAAATGTATCGATGGAGATTCGAAAAGCGCGCGGGGTGAAGGATGTGGATACAGAAGAATAAAACATTAAGCCCCGTTTAGGGGCTTTGTTTTAATCTTCGCCCACATCCTGCAAGACTCATCCAGCCCTTTTGTAAAAAGGGCGAATGAGTGGACAGTCTCTGTAAGAGAAAGGATGTGGAAGAGGAGGCGTAAGCTGAGGAATGTCTTTCACGAACCTCTCCAGTTCGTTTATGAGACGTTAGTCGAAACAAACAGACGAAAAGGTGTACAGAACTCGTAGAGTTGAAGGATGTGGATACAGAAGATTAAAACATTAAGCTCCGTTTAAGGGCTTTGTTTTCGATTCCCTAATCACACAGTGACACTTTGTGTATAAATATAAATATAACTACTGACTCAAGCTATACTTGTAGTAATGATTGCAACTTACACACAATTACGGTTAGTTATTTTTCTAATTTTTGGATTAGCCTTTCTCATTTTTTTTGTACCAACGGTCCAAGCCCAGGCACTGCCAGTGACGACTGATCTTGATGGTTATGCCTGGAGTAGTACTGTTGGATGGGTGTCACTTAATTGTAAGACTGGTGGAGCAACAGGAAATGACATTTGTGCTATTTCAAACTACAAAGTTACGATAAACACCAACCGGACTATTACAGGCTATGCCTGGAGTAGCAATATTGGCTGGGTTAAATTTGACGGTTTAAGCTCGTACCCTACTGGCGGGGGAACTGCCTCGGTGGCAGCTGTAGTTACTGGGGCGTATCCGAACCTTACGTTTAGCGGTTGGGCCCGAGCTTGTGCAGGAACAGTGCCTGGTGATTGCTCGAGTATGACGAGTCGTAGTGATGGTTGGGATGGTTGGATAGCGCTCGCTGGCACTGGGTATTTTGTAGCAACAAATGTAAGCGGAATGGCTGCCAATTCTTATGCTTGGGGTGACGTCGTAGTGGGTTGGCTCGACATGTTTAGTAATGTTGTTTGGCTTAAGCCATCGGCTACCTTAACCGTAGCTGGTTGTACGGTACCAGTTGGGGCTAGTACGTGTAGCGCTATCGCTAACTGGACTATTTTAAATGCTACCACTCCAATTTTGCGTAATGACACTACAGCCAGTACTGTTTCTACCAATCCAACGGGGCTCAATGTCCTGCAGACGTTAGCTTTAGGTAGTAACTCATTTTCGGCATTAGCAGGTACACTCACTCTCGCGACAGTCAGTGCTACAGCTAGCTGTACGCCGGGAACTATTTTGGCAGGTGTTACGTGTGAGCTACCTCCACCCGTAATTACAATGGTGGCAAGCAAGCCAATTGTACGGAAAGGTGATACGGTAACCCTAAGTTGGACAATCACCCCAGCCCCACCATTGTCGGGTGTCTGCACCCTCAGGGGTCCGGGACTTACAGGGGCAGTTACTACAGGTGGTAGCCAAACATCAGCAGCACTCAATAGCTACTCAGTTTTTAGTATTACCTGTGTCGGACCTTTTGGCACTGTTGAATCTTCAGCTAAGGTAGAGATGGTTGCCGCCGTTCAGGAAGTTTAAAATATATGCCACCAACACTACAAACAAAAAGAGTAAAAATAATGCAGTGGCTGATTACCATTTTCCTGGTTAGTGTACTGGCTCTCATGGCGGCTGCGTATATTTATTTTGGTATGTGGTATGCGAGTAAAGCTGATGTTGCTCCTGTCATGCCACCAGAGCAGCCTGAGGTTACTTCCACCTCTACTGAAACAGCTCGCCGAATAGAGATACTAGATGCGCTAAAAAAACAGTCAACCAGCACTATCGATTCAGCTGCTCGGGCTGAAATTTTAGAAAAGTTAGTCAAGGAATCAAAGCCAGATTCATCATCAGAAGCTGACCAGATGAAAATATTAGAGGCTCTTAGTCAAAGTCCTGATGAAGTTTCTTCAGTTCCTGCTAATTAATAATATTAAAATTTTAACTTATACGTTACGTATGGAAAGTCAGTCTACATATTCTCAATTAAAATTAGTAATGTTTACAGTAATTTTGCTGTCGCTTATTAATTATAGCTTTATAAGCGCTACTTGGACTGCACCTCCTGTAGGAACTCCGCCAGCCAATAATATTGAAGCGCCAATTAATGTCACTGCAAATTATCAGGCTAAATTCGGAGATCTTGGTGCTGTACGTATTCGAGCTAATCAGTATTGTGACGCTGCGGGTAATAATTGCTTCACACCTATCCAGGCAGTTACTGGCGTCACGTGTGTTAACATGCCAGCAGGCACTGACGGCAGAGAATTGTCACTTACTGAAAGGCCAGCAGGGACAAACCGGTATATGTTTATGCCCGAAAATGTAAGTATTAGATGTAGGCAGCTAGGTCACGATTTTGGCTTCGTGACAAATCTTTTTCCAGTTAAAAATGCGGCTAGTACAGATGGATGGTGCGGCTTTAATAATGCACGAACAGCAAATTGGGTATCAGACTCAGATGGGAGTAGGTGGGTAGCAAATGGTTGCGTGAATTATAGTGTGTCAGCTGCTACCTGTTGTTCTATATAATGTATGTTTAAAATTAATAATACCGCGACTTTTTTGAAAATCATCAGTGCATGTTTTATTTTTCAGTTAGTATTAACTTCCCTTGGTTTATATGTTTATTATAAAATTAATGTAAAGGATACCACTAGAGATATACTTGATAGTACAAATTGCATACAGGAATTAAATAGCGCTATTGATGACAGAACTATTGTTTGGCCTGAAGCACCAATAAATGGTTACACAGAAGAAGAAATAATTAACTTAAGTAAAGAAAACCCTGATAATTATCCTGCAACTTCAACGCAAATAAAATAATCGTATACCAATTTAGCTATATTATTTATAAATATTTTTAGTAAAGTCGGAATAACGTACATAAACCCGTTCCTGATTTTGTGAATGTGCTTTATAAAAAAGCTACTTCAATGATTATTCAATTACAAAATTAAACGACACTCCATTTAAGAAAGGTAAGTTATATTTAGTTTTATATTTTAATCTTTAATACCGCAGTTCAACTACAAATAACCTTTTTTAAATGGTTATTTAATTTTAGGTAAGGATTTATCAACCTTATGCAGTAAAGTCACTTATTTCCATACGTAAAGTTGCAAATATAATCAAATTTGCTATTATTGCCCTTACCGCTCCGCTACATTGGTAGTTGAGTTGGGGCAACAAAGGCTCTTTCACACAAAATTGTGTACCCAATCTAAGCGCAGACTTGTTCTCGTGTCGCTTTGATTGTGTATACAAGCACCGCTTTTTTTAATACAAAAGCAGCTGTGAGCGGTTTATTACTCTATAATTAATTAAAATTATTATGGCTCAAGAAACATTTGACCGTTCAAAACCACACGTAAACGTAGGAACCATTGGTCACGTTGACCACGGCAAGACTACACTTACAGCTGCTATTCTCACGGTGCTTAACCAAAAAGGAGGAGGCTATACAGCCACCACTAAAGGAGTAGATGAGATCGATAAGGCGCCAGAAGAAAAGGCGCGCGGTATTACTATTTCACTCTCACACAGTGAGTATGAAACACCAAATCGTCACTACGCTCACATCGACGCTCCTGGTCACGCTGACTACATCAAGAACATGATTACTGGTGCGGCTCAGATGGACGGAGCGGTACTCGTGGTAGCTGCAACTGATGGAGCAATGCCACAAACTAGAGAGCATGTACTTTTGGCTAAGCAAGTTGGAGTACCAAACATTATCGTGTTCCTCAACAAGTGCGATATGGTTGAAGACGAAGAAATGCTTATGTTGGTAGAAGAAGAACTGCGTGAACTGCTCACTAAGAACGGATACGATGGAGTAAATGCTCCAATCATTCACGGTTCAGGTCTCAAGGCTCTGGAAGATCCAACATCAGCCTGGGGTGAAAAAGTTATTGAACTCGTTAACGCGATGGATTCATACTTCCCACTACCAACTCGTGAACTCGACAAGCCATTCCTTATGCCAGTAGAAGACATCTTCTCTATCGAAGGACGTGGTACGGTAGTAACTGGTCGAGTAGAGCGTGGAAAGGTAAAGGTTGGTGAAAGTATCCAGATTGTTGGTATTAAAGATACTCAGGAAACAACTGTTACCGGAGTAGAAATGTTCAACAAGCAATTGGATCAAGCGCAAGCGGGAGACAACGCTGGTATCCTTATCCGTGTTATCAAAAAAGAAGATGTACACCGTGGTCAAGTTCTGGCAGCAAAGGGTTCAGTAACTCCACACACAGAATTTGAAGCGGAAGTGTATATTCTCTCTAAAGACGAAGGTGGTCGTCACACGCCATTCTTTACTGGTTACAAGCCACAGTTTTACATCCGCACAACGGACGTAACGGGTGAAGTAACGCTAAAAGAAGGTGTTGAAATGACTATGCCCGGAGACACAGCTACTTTCAAAGTTAAATTGGTAGCTCCAGTTGCACTTGAAGAGGGAGGTAACTTTGCGATTCGGGAGGGAGGGAAGACTGTAGGAGCGGGTGTAGTAACCAAAATCGTAGCCTAAGCGCGATTTCTAAAATTACTCAATCTGCGTTGTTGAACTGCAGAAAATTTAGTTCACCGTACTCAGGTACGGCTCACCAAATTTTCTTTGTTCGCCTAGCATCTCAAGCAATTTAAAAAATCGCTTGCTAGAATACAAAGTTTGGGTTGATGAAATCTATATTTACCATGGCTACAAAAGCAACAACCACTCCTAAAAAAGTGAAGGCCACTGCTGAAACAGTTTCAAAATTACGCATCCGCGTTCGTGCCTTCGAGCATAAAATTTTGGACAGTTCAGTCAAGCAAATCATCGACACGGCCCTACGTTTTGATGCGGCTGTAGTTGGACCAATTCCGCTACCAACCGAAATCAAAAAGTATACCGTCAACCGAGCATCATTTGTCTATAAAGATGCGCGAGAACAATTCGAAATGCGAACTCACAAACGAGTTATCGACATTATGAATCCTAGTCCAAAAGTAATCGAGGCTCTTACTAATTTGTCTCTCCCTTCAGGAGTGAACATTGATGTGAAGATGCTCTAGGAGTCAATATAAATGACTACAACAAAACACCCAGCAAGTTGCTGGGTGTTTTGTTGTAACTTCTTCTACCACAAACGTCTTTGCGAACAGCAGTGAAGTAATCCACATCGAAATCTACCTTGGTTATTAATACCATTTCCAATTAAAACGACCCGTAAGTACCGCTCCGTCTTTGCGAGCCTCAGCGTGGCAATCCACGTTCAGGTCATGGATTGCCACAAACGTTCAACTGAGGCTGAACATTTTAGCAAAGACACGGGTGGGGTTAATTGGTGATGGTATAATTAACCGCAAGAATCAGGTCGACTACATTGCAGATGGTACAAGCTGTCAATTTTTTTGCGCTTTCAGACGTTTATTATTTTGTGCATAACCAGAAACAGTAATGTCTAAATTTCGTTATACTTAGAAAGAAATATTAAACTTATTATCAATATGAAAAAACACTATATTCAAGTAGCCGTTCTGACAATCGCCCTTACTGGTCTCGTAGGTTACAACTTTATGCAAGCTGCTTGGACTCCAGCGCCTGGCAGTGCTCCGACTGGTAACGTCGATGCTCCGCTCAATACGGGGACAGGTACCCAGACAAAAAATGGGGGACTGTTAGTAAATACTCTGGCCGCTACTGGTGAAATACGTTCAGACCGGTACTGCGATTCATTGGGGTTAAACTGCGTACTGGGTATGGCGAGTACTACTGAGAGTAGCCCGGTGATTCAAAATGTCTACACCACTGTCAATTCACTTTGGACTAAAGTCGGAAATCTAGTTCAAACCATCAGTGATGTTTCTATCGGGGGGAATCTCGATGTCGGCGGCACGATATCCGCTACCGATCCATCGCCTGACACCGGCAACCAAGTAGCCACCGTCAGTTTCCTTAAGGCTCTGTCCGCTACACCCTATGGTTATAATGATTTTGGTACTATGCGCAATAGTCAAAATGTCCCGCAAGTGAATTATGCAACTATGGTTGAGTTTTATAGTGATGATAAGAAAACCCTTGATTTTTTATGTAGACATTTAGGGTACGATTTTGGCTCATCGACAGCAAGAGCTTTTACGGGTGGGACTGAATGGAATTACGCTAATCTAAGTGTGGTGACGTATGATCAGACACGCGGTTTTACTAATGGTTCAGCTTCATTTCCCGATCAACGTTTTCGCTGTTTTGGAACTGCTTGTGCAGCTACCACCACGGTAAGCTATACAGCTAATCTTCGCTGTATCAGTGAAGCTAAAAGCGACGTTCAGCAAAAAATGGTCACCGAGGTTTATCTCCCTGCTTCACAAATTGCTACATTTAGTAAACAAGTAACCACTCGTCGCGTCGGTACTACTTTGTTTGGGGCGTGCGTGTATGGTTCGCGATCAGATGGTTTAAACTACACGAGCAGTCGGACGGTGCAGTGTTATGACGCAAAAACAAACGCCTTTGTGCCCGGAATTCAGTGTATTGGTAATAGTATACCTAGTACCATGTACTACCCAACATTGAGTCAGTGTACTGCAGGCATCGCTGAGTTAAATAAAGTCCCAGCGTTTACTATTTAGTCTTTCACACCATATATGAAATTATTTTTTAGTCTCCTCATTTGTAATATAATTGCTACAGTTATTTTGATTGCTGTGTACGATACAGTAGCTGTGTCTAAACGTTTGCATCAAACACAGCAAACATCTGAGCGTAATGCTGTAAATTTTAACCAATCTGCGGGCGCAGGGGCTGTGTATAATCGGTTAGATGACGTCAACTCGCAACCAGCTGTTTTCGATGCTCCCACCCCTATTGTTGAGTATACACCGTCAACCGAGGGTCTCGTTAGATGGGAGGATCTAACTCTTGAGCAACAAAAAGAGTACGAGGAAAAATCCAAGCCTACTCAATAGTAGCTACTTATCCCCAGAGATAATTTGTGTAAATAATAAATCAGATTACTATTATAAATAACTGGAGGTGCGTCCCGCAAGGGACGCACCTTTTTGTTGTCACATTTATTTATACATTATTTTATTATTAAACTTATGAAATCTTTAACAGTTGCACACGCTAAATATATGAGACTGGGTCATGTATTTAGTTTACTAATGTTTACTTATGTAATCTTTAGTATTTTACCAACAGTTTCTAGCGCCGCCGAGCGTCAACTAGAGCGCGGCATGTATGGTGAAGACGTTAGGTCGCTCCAGGTACTTTTAAATACTGATTCAGAAACGATGGTAGCGCTAACGGGCGCTGGTTCGCCTGGTAAAGAAACCACTTTTTTTGGACAGGCCACAGATGTAGCTTTAACTAAATTTCAGAAAAAGCATCTCTCTGAAATTATCGATGTGAGTGATTTGGGATTAGGTTTAGGGGTCTACGGTCCAGTGACGCAGGCTTTTGTTGCTACCAGAGTCGTTTCTCTACGGGGCGCCTCTGAGTCACTCACCGCTAGTAGTTTCTTTAGTTCAGGTTCGCAAGCAAAAGTCGCTCCTACACCTTCTGTCGTTCAAACTGCACCGACAACTGCCCCCGACACTGCGCCTGTAACTGTTGATAGTAGTAGTGACGCTTCTGATACTCCTACAGCCAGTCAAATAAGTGTTAACAATCCTGGTGTGAGAAGTCCAGTTTCAAATGTTCAGACAATTGCTATTACCACCAATGCAACTGTGTGCGCTAGAGAAGGTAGACAGTGTGTTTTCACGGGTACAAAAGAAGTTCGTTATGGTCGAGGCATGAAGTTTGTGACAAAAATAGTAACTGGTGGCACCGCTTGTACCAATGCCATCTTTGGAGATCCAATTAAGGGGACTACAAAGTATTGTTATGTGGTCGCTGATACAGTTCCTGAAGTAAAAGTCCCAGTAGTCCCAGTAGTTGTCGCTCCTTTTACACCAGCTGTAGTATCAGTGCCCGTAGCAGTTGGTATTAGTGCTAATGCCAAAATGTGTTCGCTTGAAAATGATACGTGTAGTTTTGCGGGTACAAAAGAAGTTCGTTATGGTTCAAAAACAAACTTTGTTTCAAAAACTGTTACGGGTGGCACCGCTTGTACTAACGCTGTCTTCGGAGATCCGATCAAAGGAACGGTGAAGGCTTGTTATGTAGTGTCAGATAGCAACTCTGAGGTGAGAACGCCAGCTTCCGTACTAGTAGTGGTCCCCGTTATTCCTGCAGTGGCACCTGCTAATCCAGTTGTCCCGGTTGTCGTAAAGCCAGTAGCGCCAGTAGTAACGCCAGCAGTAGCGAGTATTCCAAGTGTAGCGCCCGCGCCAGTACCAGTGGTTGTACCGCCGGTTGCAGTGCCTGTCGCTCCAGCTGCTTCAATCCCTGTGGCAGTGGATAAAAATACTAATATTATTTCAAATAAAGGAACCGGCAGTGACAACTTAGGTTGTGAGATTGTAAATCAGTACTATATAGAAAGTAATAAAGTAGCTAAATATAAATGGAAGAGCTTCAATGCGGATTCAATCACTATTAACGGCAAGAAAGTCCTTGCAAACACAGGTGAACTCATTACTTCCGAAATTCCCTTTGGTGGTAGTAAAGCCACAGCGTTTGAGTTAGTGGTAAGTAAAGCTGGCGAAAGTAAGACTTGTCGAGTGATTGTGCCGCCAGTATTAGCAAAATGTACTGCGACACTCACTGATAACGCACTTGATAAAACATTGGTTGATTATAAGGTGACATTTCCCGTAGTACCTGGGGCACCATATCAACTTAGCTCATATAATTTCCGTGGCTATCCACTCTCAACGTATAGTTCAGCTGAGTCAGCGACAGCAAATACGATGTCATATATTGGTACATTAGCAAAAACTGCAGTAGCAGATAAAAAAGACGTGCAGTTTATCACTAGAATGCTTTTTCCAACAAACCAGATGGCCTCAATGATGAATAACTCAAAATGTGTAACCAAGTATAATTCTAGCGCACCTGTTGTGACCCCCGTAAATACTGGAAGTTCGTCTTCTGGTAGTGGAACTGGGTCCACAGGTACAAGTGTCCCTACAAGTGGCACGAGTGCTCCTAAAAGTGGAACTGGTTTTGGGACACCATCAATGCAAAATGGTCTGCTGAATTTCTAAATTGGACAATAGGCAAAGAAATACCCTGTAACTCACAGGGTATTTTTTGTTATACTATTAGGGTATGTACAATAGAAAAGGTATCAACTACTGTGCTTTGGGATTAGCTATTTTGCTCGGGCTCTTTTATCTAAGAAAAATAGATTACAACCCTGCAGACAGAATTTTTGTTACAGGGTCTGACGCCGGCATATATTTACAAAAAAGTAATACTAGTGATATGGATCAAATAAATACTACCCAACAGACAAGCAAACCCGATAGTCCTTGTATCTATAAAGTCTTTCCAGATACGTTTACCTTAAGTGAGGTTGAGGTAAAAAGTCTCTTTAATCAAATGGAGCTCGAGCGGGAGATTTTTAATGCCAATGTTCCGCCGGGCAGTCGTCAGCCAGCTTTGCCACTTACAGAGTATATATATGGTATTACCACCCGAAATAGTAATGGCACTGACAAAATTCTAGTAAACGGTCTTCCGCCAGCTAGTATTGTAAACCCCACTTGGCACACTACGGAAGTTGATGATGGCGGGCAAGTGTACCTTGACGCTGAATTTGATTTAGAGACACGGAAAATTTTATATTTTTCGACGCATGGTGAAGGGTAGAGGTAGGCCATTGCTTTATTTTGTAAAATCAGTATACTAGCGACAGCTTTTAAAGACCTACGTTCGTGTAAGTTTGGCTTGCCAAATCTAGAACCAATGGGCACAAATCGCGCTATTTTAGCGTGAGCATGTGCTCGCGTTACTTGTAGCGCGATTTGTCGTTCTGGCTTTAAAACATTATTAGTTATTTCATAGATATGAAATTCATTGTCGGAACAAAAGACTGTATGACGCAGATTTTTGACGCAAATGGTGTCTGTCACCCGGCAACAATTCTCCGGGTTGATACTGCTACTGTATCAAGAATTAAAACCGTCGAAAAAGACGGCTACAGTGCCGTGCAGTTGGCATCTGGTTCTCAAAAGGAATCACGCATTGCCAAGGCGCAAAAAGGACAATTCGGTACCCCGAAAGTGGTGATCGAATTCCGTCCCAAGGCTGCCTATAACGAATCAATTGAAGGTATCGCAGCTGGCGATGCCCTTGATGCTTCAGTATTTGCAGCTGGTGACATCGTAATTGTGTCCGCTATCTCAAAAGGTAAAGGGTTCCAGGGGGTTGTGAAGCGTCACGGTTTTGCCGGTGGACGCCGCTCACACGGACAAAAGCATTCAGAACGTGAACCGGGCTCAATTGGAGCTACTGGTATCAACCGTGTTATGAAAGGGATGCGTATGGCTGGGCGAATGGGTAGCGACCGAATTACGGTCAAAAACCTGACTGTCCTTCAAGTAAACGCGTCAGAAAATCTGCTTCTGATTAAAGGAGCTATCCCTGGTCGAAAGGGTACATTAGTCGAAGTCCGTGGTGTATCTAAGTCAAAATAATATGAATACAAAATTATATTCTGTCGATGGTAAGGAGGCTGGTTCTATTGAACTGCCATCTTCTGTTTTCGAAGTGTCATGGAATGCTGACTTGGTACACGGTGTGGTTCTTATGATGCAGGCTAATGCGAGAGCAGGAACAGCCAACACGAAGGGTCGGGGCGATGTTTCAGGAGGTGGTAAAAAGCCTTGGAAACAAAAAGGAACAGGACGCGCTCGTCACGGCTCAACTCGGTCACCGATTTGGGTAGGTGGTGGAGCAGCGCACGGTCCAAAGAGTGAAAAAGACTATTCAAGTAAAATCAATAAAAAAGTACGTGCCAAGACCTTGGCCACTGTGTTGTCAAAGAAATTTGCTGATTCAGAAATGATTTTTATGGATGGGCTCGCACTTGCCGAGACTAAAACAGCCCTCGCTAAAATCGCTCTCAAAGCGATTGCGACAGGTACCGGTCACACTGATCTCGCTACCAAGCGTAAAAACGCTGCCGTAGTAATTATTCCTACACGCGACGAGTCAGTTGAAATGAGTTTCCGAAACTTTGGAAACATCGAAGTGATGCAAGCAAAAGATATTAACCCAGTTGATTTACTTACTTATAAGTATGTCATTGTAGCAAAAGCAGTCGAGGCTCTTTCAATTTTGGAAAAGCGTGTTGCTAGTGTTGCTGGAACAGCTAACGTAAAATAATATGGCACTCTTCAGTCGATCAAAAGAAAAAACTGTAGAGGCTGTTGCCGTGGTAGTAAATACCTCAAAAGCCCAAGTGACTGATAGAAATGTAGCGGCGGTTTTGATTAAACCTCTGATTACCGAAAAAGCGGTTAATCTAAACAGCAATAGCGTGTATACGTTTATGGTTGCAAAGAATGCCACTAAATATTCAGTAGCTTCGGCAATAACAGCTCTCTACAAAGTGACGCCGGTGAAAGTTAACATCGTCAATAAAAAACCAACCAAAAGTATGGTCAAGAGTAAAGGTCGAGCCGTAGCAGTCGCCGGTTATAAGAAAGCATATGTGTACCTCACCAAAGGGGACACAATAACTCTTGTGTAGCATATGAAAAAATATAAACCAACATCAGCTGGCCGTCGTGATGGATCAGTCATTGAATACAAAAAGAAGCTCACCAGTACACAAAGCAACCCACTGAAGTCTCTGACTATGGGAGGCAAGAGTACAGGTGGACGCAACGGTTTTGGACGCACAACCGTACTTAACCGCGGTGGTGGACACAAGCGAACGTATCGTTTGGTAGACTTCAAATACAACAAGAAAGATATTCCAGCTGTGGTTGAAACTATCGAATACGACCCGTACCGCACCGGTTTTATCGCCTTGATTCTATTTAGGGATGGTGAACGCCGCTACGTATTGGCTCCAGGAGCAATGAAACAAGGAGATGAAGTTATTGTGTCTGAAACTGCTAAACCAAAAGTAGGAAATCGTTTGCCGCTCGGTAATATCCCAGTCGGAACAATGATTTTTAACGTAGAAATTAAACCTGGTGCTGGCGCGCGTTTTGCCCGCAGTGCCGGTAACTACGCCGAAGTGATTGCTCATGACAACGGATATACTTCAATAAAAATGCCTTCAACCGAAATTCGCAAAATCATCAGCTCGTCATGGGCGACGATTGGTGCAGTTTCAAACGAGGAAAACCGTTTGGTGGACTTAGGTAAAGCGGGACGTGCGCGTCACCGCGGTATTCGTCCAAAGACACGAGGAGCTGCCAAGAACGCAGTGGATCACCCACACGGAGGAGGTGAAGGTAAGGCACCACGTGGACACAGACGGGCAAGAACGAAACAAGGTCGTCCAGTCGGAAAGGGACAAAAGACCCGTTCACCAAAGAAGTACAGTAACAAGTTTATTGTAACGAGACGAAAACCAGGCCGCTTGATGACTACGAGGAAATAAGTCCACATACACAAACACCCCGCGAAAAGCGGGGTGTTTGTGTATGTGGGCATACGTGAATGGTAGGATATTTAATATGGTAAAATTAAAACATTAATCAATCATTATTATGATCCTTGTAAAATCAAACCGCTCAATTATTATGCTTGGCATTATCGTATTTGCCTTTGCGACTTACAACTTCATGAACGCCGCCTGGACCCCTGCGCCAGCGGGTATTCCACCGGCTAATAATGCCGAGGCCCCCGTTAATGTGGGTGCTACATATCAAGCTAAAACAGGTGACCTTGGTGCTGTGCGGATGCGGGCAGGCGAGTACTGTGATGCCGCCGGGGCAAACTGCTTCGGTGGAGCAACGGGTGGTATGATAACCTTGGGTGTAATCAGAGGGGAGACCAATTCTCTCACCCTGACGGCTCAGAGTTTGTGTACAGCCGCTGGTTTCAGTGGCGTGTGGGCAGCCATGAATGTAACTGGACTAGAAGATATTATTTGTTTCTCCTCACCGTTTGTTGGAAAATTACCCGAAGTACAAACTTTTGTATCTGCTTATTTTGCGATGCGCTCAGACCCTTCATTCATTAGCTTCTGGGGTTCTGCCTTACCAAATTATGACCCGACATTTTGTAGTAATTCTGTAAATAATCTTTACAGATGTGGAACAGGATGGCAAACTTTTTACAGTGCTGCTAGTTTAACTGGCGGACCAAGCAACTCGTTATATAGTCCAAATGTAATACGTACCTATGATAGAATTTGTAGCTATATGATGGTAAATGGTAAGTGGAAGCAGGGGACAGTGCCTCCAGTTTTCGACTCTGGGTCAGACTCTGGAAATAATGCCATATACTGGAGTGGAACAGCAAATGTTACAGTTCCGCATAACTGGAATGACTTCCACGATGCTCTCACTCTCACGTGTACGGGAGATAGTGTGACAACGCAAGGAAATTGGTGGGTTAAAAGTAGTAGACCTGAAGCCTATGGTCGTTCAGGCAATAAATATCCAGCCCCACCACTGCGTTAATATATGTCGCCCGAACGTTTTGTTATTCCTACATCCGCAAAAGAAGTCTTGGCCCTAGCTGATTTAAAAAAAATTAGTCTCAAGGATTTACCCCCAAGTGATAGAGAACAGACCGGTATTGTTGCTGTACCTTATGAATTAGATCCTGGCACACCTCTTCATCCAGTCATACGCCAGCCTTCACTTGAATTAATTCCTGATTTTGCAGCGACAAATATTTCACCAGATATGACTTATCCTAAAACTCCTTCTGAAACAATGTAAGTTAAACACTTCACTAAAGTTATTTTCTAAACCCCCGGCATCTTTTCGCGTTCGTTCCAGCCAAATAATTTGAGATTCTTGTTTTTTTTAAGCTCTTGTATTAAGATCCGCGCTTGGGCGGGTTCATTCATATGAATAGCTACTTTTTGCACCCCAGTTCCAGAGATAATCATCTCGAAACCACCGCTGGTGTAGACCACAGTGATAAACCTTGGGCCAGATCTGCAGGCGTCAATTATTCCCGGGGCAATCATTTTGATACCACCTGCGCGCTCGAGCTCACGTACCACTATATCAGCGGTTTCAGTGAGGGTGGTGTGTGAGCTACCTCTTTTTCTGGTCATAATTTAATCATTCTGATAATACCTACCATAGGCCGTCAATGATTACACATTCAATGGCTTCAGACTGAATAATATCTGCTGATTGTAGAGCTTTTTCGATGATCGATTCACTATCTGTACTGGATGGGATAGTCAGAAGAGTAGACCCTTTAATGGTTCCGAATTTAAAAAAATACAACGTTTCATTAAATCTATAGTATGAGGAAACTGCACAATATTGTCCGTTAGATACTGCTGGATAAGCACTGTCGCCCATATGAAATTCCATCCCTTCGGTCCGGGCAGCTTTTAGAACCGCATTTGGTATAGCATAGGGCGAAGGTCTAATTTCGGCAATCTCACACAAAAGTAATCTTTTGGCACCAGATGATTG
This sequence comes from Candidatus Kaiserbacteria bacterium, assembly GCA_043771035.1. GTDB lineage: Bacteria > Patescibacteriota > Minisyncoccia > Phycocordibacterales > UBA918 > OLB19. The sequence goes on from JAYVHQ010000044.1 coordinate 16,691, forward strand.
TCCCAAAAGAGGGACCCTCCGATTTATTAGGGCGAAAGGACAGATCTCTCCAGAGGTAGTGACTACTTCAACCGGGCAGGTATTCCAAAATAATGGATTATTAAAGTCATCAGAATTTGGCTTGGTGGCAATTAATCCGACAATGTTTTCTAAATTTTGATACCAAGATAGGATTGCTTCAGTATTTTCTTTTTGGGAATCAATTTCTTGAATGACCAGCGAATTGAGTAGTTCGATTTCGACTGCTGTGTATGTACGATTATTGTTATAAAAATCCTTTAAATATAACAATTCTGCAGCAGACAAATATTTAGGAGGGTTTATAGGTACAGAGAGGAAAGTGTCAGAATTACTTCTATCAGTAACCAAGAGAGCACCGTAGTTAAGAACTTCCCAGGTATGTAGATTAGAATCAAACTGATCAGGATTAAGTATTTTAGTTTCAGACATATTATATATATTATCATATAACCTTAGTCAGAATACTACTTCTCTAGGCCTAACTTACTCCGTCTGATAATACGAAAAAAGAGATAATTTGCAGCCAAACATTTAGAATTTTTTGGCTGGCTGTGGGGTTGGCTTGTAGGCTCTTATACACGTAAGCTCTTATCCCCTAAGTCTAAAACTAAGCGTCGTATTTAATACTATACTAATAGTAGCAGTCAGTTCACTATCTATTATTCAACACTTAGTAAGTTTTCTTAAAAATATGTATCAGCGTATGATGGTAAAAGCTTTAGTGCTCATTCTTATTGTTAGTCTCTCAAGCCCCAATGTATCCGCTGCGTCTCCGACACTCGATAATTTGGCACAACAAATAAAAGTGCTGCAAGACATTGTAAACAAGCTTATTAAGGCTAAATCACCACAAGTATTAGGAGTGCAAAGCATAACAGTTTCAAATGACTTGGAACTTGCTAACGCCCTGGCTTCTGTTGTTGGTGGTGAAACTATTTTACTGGCCCCTGGAAGATATAGCGCTATCACTATTCAAATTCCATATAATCGTTTAGTCGTTGGGGCAACTTTTCTTTCTGGTAAAGCCAAAAGTCCCACTTCAGCTGTTACTATTACATCGGCCAATCCTGACAACCGAGCAATTATTGAGAGTATTAAAATTACCGGTGTCGATAATTGGCATATTGAAAATGTCGTCGTATTTCGAACAGACCTTTCAAAAACACATGAACCAGCAGTCCAATTAGGTGGCAATAATCTAAAATTTAGCAGAAACGTTATCACCTATGGAGATCATACAAAGTGGACTACAAAACAAGATTGGTATGACCATGTGCGTACAGCAGCTGGTATGGAGGGGAAAAATATAGAATTCTCCTACAATCGCATTACTGGTGTCGGTTTTGGATTGGCTGTTGGATATAACTCTGAGAATTCACATATCCACCATAACCTGGTTACAAATTACTCAGGTGACGGTATGCGAGGTTTAGGAAAAAATGATCGTTTTGAACATAATATTATTTCTAATGCCACAGTAGCAGATGCAAATCATGATGATGGCTTTCAGTCATGGTCGTATAATCAAGTAACAAAAACTGTTGGCACAGGAATTTCTCAAGGTGTTATTTTTAGGAATAACAGCATTCTCCATTCAACCGAGAGTCATCCACAAAGAGTGGGGACACAAGGGTTTGGACTTTTTGATGGTCCATTTAAAGATTGGGTAGTAGAGAATAATTTAATTGTTGTTGATCATTGGCACGGTATTTCAATGTATGGACCAATTAACTCACTGATTCAAAACAACGTGTCCGTTGATCCCGTCTTGGGCGCCCCTGGTGGCAATTGGTTGAAATTCTTTAATCATAAAAATGGCACCGTACCAGAAAATTCCCGTCTCTTAAATAATTATGCCAATAGTGCCCAGGGTTCTAGCACGGGTGTAGTTGCAGAAGGTAACACTAAAATTGCCTTTGCAGATTATTCAAAATATTTTGTTGATCCTACTAATAGTGATTACACGCCGAAAGCAGGAGCTTTTCCGTTTAGTGTTGGTTCGAACTTAAAGGAATCAGATTTGCCTAAACCAGTTAATTACAGTGTAGCGTTACCACCTATAATTCCTGGAACAGCTTCTCCAGCCGTCCCGGTAACACCAACTGTCCCAACAATCCCTACCACACCAGCGACGACCACTGTCCCCGCGGGAATAATAACTTTAACAACGCTACCAGGCAGACAATGCGCGGTTGAAACAGGACAATGCCAATTTACAGGGACTAAAGATGTGTATTACGGAGCACAAGGTAAATATCTTAAGAAAACAGCTACTGCTAGTATTGCTTGTACTAGTGCCGCCTTTGGTGGTGATCCAATATATGGCATTAAAAAATCTTGTTACATTTCTGCTGAGGCTACAACTCCGGTAGTGATCACACCTCCAGCGCAACCAATCCCTCCAACTCCAACAACTCCAACAGTTTCCACCACTACTGACATCATAGAACCAAAAATTCTTGTCAGTGGTCTAAGAAACAATAGTGAGCTTAGCTCCATTGCAACAATTACCGCGACACCGAAAAATTTCTCAACGGTACCGATAGTTTCATACAAAATAGATACGGGCGCCTGGCAGATACTTTCCGTTCCTTATCAATTCACCATCAACCCCACTGCTTTTAGACCCGGGAGATATCGCCTTACGGTAAAGGCTCAGAGTGGTGATATTTCTGAAAATCGTGTACTTAATTTTACGGTGAGTGGCACAAGTACCGTATCCTCTAACTCAAATACGTTACCCGAAGCCAGTCGTTGGCAAACAACTGAAAATGTGAATTTACGTACTCAACCACAAGGATCAGTCGTTATGATACTGCCAGGTAATACAGAAGTTACACGTACTGGCGTGACTGAAAACGCAGCAGATGGCGTAACTTGGATTCAGGTCAAGACTTTAAACGGTCAAATAGGCTTCGTGCACAGCCGTTACATACGTATATTTGGCACTGCAACTACAATTTCTTTACCCCAAGAGCAGCAGGCACTCGTAGCAACCCTTCGTCAAAAAATCGCTGAATTACAACTACTTTTGCAAGCATTAACAGCACCACGGTAAAATTAAGGATTTACATAAAAAACAATCTACACAACAAGTGTAGATTGTTTTTAGAGCATCCTAAGTTAACAATTACGCAATAATTTTATGCTAAATTTTAATCAAAAATATCATTCATCACACCCCCGAACGTCTTTGCATAAATAAGTCTCGGGGACTTTTGCAAGGACGAGCTATGATCTAAATCACAGCGCAAGATTTTATGAGAAGCTCTGCTTCCATAAAGTGGACAGTTCCTTTAGGGATTGCCTATTATTATTTTGAAAAAATGACAAGGCTGTGATTGCAGCCAAATGCAATCGGAGAAGGATACTAACTGCTGAGTAATTGAATACGTAGAATTTGCAGCTTTTGTAGGCTTGCTCACGGTGCGTTAATCCACGGTAAAACCAAAGTTGCTGCTAGTTTGCTTCGGTTGGACTTCGTAAAAATATAATAATCACTGGATAAACGCGGGGTACACGAGGAGGTGCTCATTTTCTTGACTTAACGTAGTATTTCCCGTACTATAGTTCGCGTTCCAACCTAAACGGTTTACCAGGCGCCTATCTAGCGCTTAGTGTCAAAAAAGTGTTGTAAGTCAATCCAAAAAGTGTTTTGGAACCTCTGTTAAGTAAGGCCGTTACCTTTCTTTAGCCGAGGTTCCAAACGGAGCGTATCGCAAGATACGCTGTTGGCAGTTATTAAGTTGTTATTCAAGTGAGGTTGGGCTAGGTGAGGAAAGTTCGCGGAAAACAAAGATTGAGAATGAGCCGTATATCTATATGGTGAGAAAGTGTTTAGACACTTTCGCAAGACCTTATCAATTTTTTAAAATTGATAAGGTGTACCGCTTCTGTAAGAAGAAGAGCAATCTGCAGTTTGACAAAGAAATTTCCCGCCTTGGCCGACCGTATTTACTAAGTATGTCACGATCACTCTATAAAGGACCCTACGTAGACGAGAAGCTGATGAAGAAGATCGCCGGTAAAAAACCCGGAGAGAGTGGTGTCATTAAAACTTGGGCCCGTGCGAGTCAAATCGCCCCTGAGATGGTGGGATTCACCTTTGGTGTCCACAATGGCAAAGATCACGTTGCGGTAGTAGTAGCAGAAGAAATGGTAGGGCACCGCTTGGGAGAATTCTCTCCAACCAAGAAGTTCCACCGTCACGGAGGTAAGATGCAGAAAGAGCTCGAGCAAAAGAAGAAAGAAGCTGAAATCTCAGCTGCTAAAGCAGCCAAGGGAGCGTCAACTACTAAAAAATAGTCTATGAAAGCAATTCTAAAAAATTACCGTCAATCACCTCGCAAAGTGCGTTTGGTAGCAGACGTGGTGCGCGGCAAGAAAATTAATGACGCTATTGCGGCAGTAGCTTTTGTTGACAAGCGTGCAGCTGGACCATTCTCCAAGTTGCTCCGTAGCGCCTTGGCTAACGCTGTCCAGGCGGGTGCTAATCCAGCGCAACTGATCGTTAAGCACGTATCAGTTGATAAAGGTGTTACCCAAAAGCGTTTTATGCCACGAGCTCGTGGATCAGCCTCAAAGATTAACAAGCGCAGTAGTCACATCACTGTGGAATTAGGTCTAAAATAATATGACACACGTAGTCCATCCATATATTCAAAGAATTGGTATCAACCGTGATTGGCGTAGTCGTTGGTTTACCACCGACCCAAAACAATTTCGGGAGTACTTGCGCGTTGACGCCATGATTCGAAAGTTTCTTAACGTTCGTCTTAAAGGGATGTCAGTAGATACTATCGAAATTGAACGTGATCAAAAATCAGTTCGTATCATTATTAAAACCGCTCGTCCTGGTCTCGTTATCGGTCGTAGTGGAGAAGGGGCGGTGAAGCTGAAAAAGGAGATCGACATGATGTTCCGCAAGGCTAAACTAACCTCTAAACCAGAAATCAAACTGGATGTCGAAGAAATTCGTTCACCAGAATCAAGCGCCAGTATTGTTGGGCAAATGATTGCTGAAGGTTTGGAGAAGCGTCTGACGTTCCGTCGAGTCATGAAAATGACTATCGAAAAAGTTATGGCCAACCGTGATGTAGAAGGAGTAAAAATCCTTCTCTCAGGTCGCCTCGGAGGAGCTGATATGGCTCGCCGAGAAGAACTAAAGAAGGGTCGGATTCCACTACAAACACTACGGGCGGATATCGACTTCGCACGTGTTACCGCTCGTCTACCTTATGGAGCAATTGGTATCAAGGTATGGATTTACCGCGGCCAAGTTTTTGCTGACCGTAAGGCTGGCCAAGCAGACACTGCGCCACGAGCTGCTGTTACTTCTGACGCTCGTACTGCCACTAATCGATAATTATTATGTTATTTCCTAAAAAAGTCGCTCACCGCAAATGGCAGTCAGCTCGCAAAAGTGAAGCCAAGCTCAATCGCCCAGCCTCTCGTGGTATCACAGTAGCCTTTGGTGATTTTGGTCTCAAGGCAACAACAGCGTCACGTGTCAAATCAAATCAAATCGAAGCTGCTCGTCGTGTGATTTCACGTACTATCGGCAAGACTGGTAAAATCTGGATCCGTATCTTCCCTGACCGTCCAATTACCAAGAAGGCAGCTGAAGTACCGATGGGTAAGGGTAAGGGAGATCCCGATCACTTTGTGTTCGAGGTATCACCAGATCGGATTATTTTTGAAGTAGCCGGTGTACCTGAAGAACTGGCCCGCAAAGCTCTCCGCAAGGCAGTAGCTAAACTTCCCGTCAAAGCCAAAGTTGTTACTCGCGCTGAGACGTCAGTAACTAAGTAATATCTCTATGAACTATTCTGATATACAAAAAAAGACTGATGGTGAGCTCACACAGCTCGTCATAGAAACGCGTGAGACATTGCGCGCTGAGAGGTTTAAAGACAAATTCAGCAAGAAGGCTTCTATTATCAAAACGGCAAAACAGACGGTTGCGCAAGCACTGACTGAACAAACTGCCCGCCGCACTAAAGTAGTTAAATAAGTATGGAAACAGAAAATACAACCACTACAAACGGTCGGGTACTCCGTGGGACCGTGGTGTCAACAAAAATGACCGACACAATCACCGTGATTGTTGATCGGTACGTTAAACACCCAAAGTACAAAAAGTACGAACGTCTTTCAAAAAAATTCCTCGTCCATGACGCTGGCAATACTGCCAAAGAAGGTCAAATCGTGGAAATTCGTGAGACTCGTCCAATGTCAAAGCGCAAGCACTTTACTCTTGTCACCATTAACAAATAACATATGATTCAACCTCAAACGATGGTCCGTATCACGGATAACTCTGGTGGAAAAAGTGGTCGTGTGTTTAAAGTTCTTGGTGGTTCAAAAAAGCGTTACGCTGAACTCGGTGAAATGGTGGTTCTCGCTGTACAAACAGCTGAACCCCGCAAAGCCGTCAAAAAGAAGGATGTCGTGTATGGAGTAGTAGTACGTCAAGTAAAACCCTACCGTCGCAAAGATGGTTCATACGTTTCTTTTGATGATAACGCCGTAGTACTCGTTGATAAGGTAAAGAAAGAACCAAAAGCCAACCGCGTATTTGGCCCAATTCCAAGAGAGCTCGGCGAGGCCGGTTATCAGAAAATCGTCTCTCTTGCACCAGAAGTAGTGTAAGTTAACGTACAGCTCTGAAAAATATATGAAAATTAAAAAAGGAGACACCGTCAAGGTGATTGCTGGAAAAGATAAAGGCAAGACCGGTACCGTACTAAAAACGCTACCAATAACCGACCAGGTAGTAGTAGAAGGAGCAAACATTGCCAAGAAACACGAAAAGAACAAACGTTCTCGTTCAGTTGGTCAAATCATCGAAAAGAGTATGCCAATGAGTGCTTCAAACGTTGCGCTCATGGAAGGTGGAAAAACCGTCCGTGTTGGGTACAGTTTTGAAGGTGAAGGAGACAAACGAAAGAAAGTACGTATTTCAAAAGCTAGTGGTAAAACTATCTAATATGGAAACAACCCTAACAAAAATCAAGTCATCATTCACCGCTCTCAAAGGCGAGTTTGGTTACACGAACGTAATGGAGGCTCCAAAGGTAGAAAAGATCGTGGTCTCAATTGGTACAGGCCGTGTCCAAGACAAGCAAAAAGAAGCGCTTATCCGCGACCGCCTCGCCCTCATCACAGGTCAAAAGCCCTCAGCCAGACCAGCGAAGCAATCAATTGCCTCATTCAAGCTCCGTGAAGGTGAAATCATCGGTTACCAAGTAACGATGCGTGGTGCGCGTATGCAACACTTCCTCGAGAAGTTAATCAGCATCGCCCTGCCACAAACTCGCGACTTCCGCGGACTTCGCACAACTTCAATCGACGAAATGGGTAACATCACCCTCGGTATCAAAGAACACACAATCTTCCCAGAATGTGCAGACGAAGAAATCAAGGACGTGTTTTCTCTAGCGATTACCATCGTAACAACCGCCAAAAACAAAAAAGAAGCCGAAGCGTTTCTGCGACATATTGGTTTACCGTTGCAAGTAAAAACCGTTTAGGTTTTTACTTAGAAAGCAAACAATTTTGCTTCCGGCAACGGTAAAAGACGGAGACATGTTTTTTGCTCCCCTAGAGCAAAAACAGTCGAGTCGGGCTCGACAGTTCTTAGTAAAATCAGCACCAGAGGTGCTGATTTTACTTTGAAACTGGTGGGTACCGTTGCAAGACCTCTAACTCAGAAGTTCTTAGTATAAACAACCACGAAAGTGGTTGTTTTGCTTAGGCAATACTCTCTGGGGGGAGAGTATTACGGGGGTATCGTTTAAAAAAGCGGATAAGCTTGTACGGACAATTCCCATTCAAGCAGTCATCCAGTGATCACGACGTCTTTGCGAGTCTGCAGACAAAGCAATCCATAATCACTTTCAATAAATCCCTGGATTGCCACGCCTGCGGGCTCGCAAAGACATCGCTTGTGTATTGACAAATATTTTATATATTGTAATTTATTTCTATGGTCGCTATTCGCGACAAAGGGGGATTATGAAATGAGCGTTTACTTAGGAGTGATCTTTATTACAGTCGGACTGTTCTTTCACCTAATGAGATGGTTCGGCTTCTTCAAGCGTCGGCCATTTTACCGGTTGGCGCCAAATTTTCTGATCGCTAATGGGGTGGGGTTCTTTATCCCCTTGCCAGCGTATCTCGATGGCTTGATTCTGGCTGTGGTTGCCTTTGCGGCTGATGAACTTTGGTTTCATCGTCAGAACATTGCGTTTGGCTTTAAACGCTGGCGGGATCGCTGGGACCAGCTACGAGGGATGTGAATCATTCTCAGAAAATACCATGCTACAACAGGTGCCCTGGCGCTTGTTTATCTTTGTAATTTTTTATATAAACCCTTGTATTTTCTTTATTTTCTGGTATTGTAGGTCGCGAAGCTTGGTAGGGAGTGGACTTAATTGAAACCACAACCGACCTTGTCTGCTAAAACCTTTAGTTTACCTAATATTTTAGCGATTATTAACGGGGCAAGTCACGGATTCTCCGTGATACTGTCTCATAAACAACAATAAAAAGTGGCTAGACTATCAGTTATTGTACGCTCAAAACGCGTACCAAAATTTGCGAGTCGGGTAGTACGTCGTTGTGAGCGCTGTGGGCGCAAGCACG
>JAYVHQ010000045.1:0-17357 GCA_043771035.1 Candidatus Kaiserbacteria bacterium
CTGAACAAGTGTATCGAAGTGCCGGCCGTACCCTAAAAGAGTTTGCCCCAAAAGAAATGGTCGTTCTGATTGATGGTGGATCTGCATCAGCTGCCGAAATTCTTGCGGGAGCATTGGCTCAGCATGACTACGCGACTTTGATTGGAACTGATTCGTTTGGTAAAGGTTCGGTGCAAGAATTAGTTGATTTGCCAAGTGGGGCAGCGCTTAAAGTAACCATTGCTCGTTGGCTTACGCCTGACGGCACGTCAATTTCTCTGAAAGGGTTAACACCAGATATTACAGTAGCTCGTACCCCTGAGCAGAGGTTGGCAAACGAAGATCCACAACTAAAAGCCGCCCTTGAGTATCTAGCTGGTACGTATGTACCCGCTACAACCACTAGTTCTAGTACACCAAAACGGTAGAGCCCACAAGCTAACCCCGTAGCTAGCCTAAAGATTCCAAATGTTTGGCTACAAATTGGCTATTTTTCGTCATCAGATAAAGATATGTCTCCTGAAAAATACATAATTTTTGCTCAAAATTTGAAACTTTATGTTCTGACAGAGGATTAGTGAATTAGCTCTACGTTTTGAAGAGTCAGTTTAATCTGTTATTATAGCCCCATCTTTACCAGACTTGTAAATAATATAGTATGAAAGTAATCTTGATGCGGGATGTGGCAAAATTAGGAAAGCGTTTTTCTATTGCCGAAGTGCCAGATGGTTATGCCTTGAACAAACTTATACCGTCAGGTATTGCCCAAGCTGCTACGCCAGAAAATGTAAAAAAGATACATGCCCGGAGTGATAAGCAAGCTTCTTCAAATCTGTCACAGATTGAAGAGTTCAAGCAGTCAGTCGCGGCTTTGAAATTGACCCCTGCTGTGATTGTGATTGAGGCTAATGCTCAGGACCATTTGTTTAAAGCAATTAAAGCAAGTGATATTGCGACCGCTGCCGCAGCTGCCGGTAATCCATTACCGCTCGAGACTATAAAACTAGAAGAGCCACTCAAAGCGCTCGGCGAGTACGTTGTGCCGGTGGTATTGGGTGATGTACGGGACACAATTACTATTAGTATTAAGCGAGCCTAAAGTATGGCATCAACGAAACAAATTTTTGCAGTGTTGGGTTTGTGTATTGTTATGATAGCTGGACTGTCCTACTGGGCGGGTCTAGATAATAAAAGTAATCAAATAGCACTTGATGAAAATGCCATCCCCTTAGAAACACCTTTTACCCCCAAAGAACTTGATATTACAAAACCTAAAGATACAAATACTATGAATCCAGTAGCCCTATTTGAAACAAATAAAGGAATGATTGAGATTGAGTTATTCACTGACACTATGCCGATTACAGCGGGCAACTTTGAAAAATTAGTTAAAGAAGGGTATTACGATGGTATTAAGTTCCATCGTGTCATCGACGGTTTTATGATCCAAGGTGGCGATCCGTTAACCAAAGATGATTCTAAGATGAACGCTTGGGGGACTGGTGGTCCAGGGTACGCGATTGCTGATGAACATATTGTCGGAGCGTTACTTACTAATACCCGAGGGACACTGTCAATGGCCAACAGCGGACCAAACAGTGGCGGAAGTCAATTCTTCCTCAATCTCGTAGATAATGTGAATTTAGATTTTGACAAACCACCACTATCATCTGCTCACCCCGTGTTTGGTCGAGTCATTGCAGGGATGGATGTGGTAGATGCGATTGGGAAGGTGGCGGTTACGCCTGGCAATAACCGACCAGTGGAACCTGTTGTGATCTCAAAGGCTTCGATAAAGTAGGACTTACGAAATCGGCACATTTCGTTGTTGCTCTGCACGAAATGACACTCATCGTACAAAAAGTACGCCTCGCGTCATTTCGCTTGAGCGCCTAGAACTGTACTCGGTTTCCTAAGCCTGTCAGAGCCGTATCGTCGTCAAACATAAATACTTACATACAAAAGAACGGCGCCCACAGGGCGCCGTTGTGCGTCCGTCTTTGCGAGGAGGTACGACGCGGCAATCCACGTGTATCGATGATTATGGATTACTTCATAAGTTCGCAAATACGCACTGAATAAATACGAAACCAAAAGACCGACGCCCTAGGGCGTCGGTCTTTTGTATAAATCTAGTGGGGTGTTAGGCAGTGGCCAATACTACATCAACTGCCTTCTTGGTCACTTTTTGTCCGTCAAATTTTACTTTACGCATGTTGCGGAAAGAAACAACGCCATCAGCCATCGCAAAGATAGTGTGGTCCTTAGCGATTTTTACGTTCTTACCAGCTTCTACTTTCGTACCGCGTTGGCGGATGATGATTTGACCAGTTTTGACTGATTGACCGTCAGACTTTTTAACCCCCAGGTACTGTGGTTGTGAGTCTTTCAGGTTCTTGGCTGATCCTCCCGATTTTTTTGTTGACATAGGTTATAATTAGATGAAGTTCTTAACCGGCAGAGTATACGACATATGTTGAAAAAACTCAAGTCCTTAATTTTAGATGATACGGTATATATAGCTTTTTTGCTGGTTTTTACCGCTATTGGTTCTTTTGGACTAGGCAAGATGACTAATGCTACACCGCAAAAAACTGCTGGTATGCCCGAATCTGCCGTTACGATGACCCTCTCTGGTAGCTCAAATCTGTCAGGATCAACTACCGCTGTCGTGCTTAAACCTGTACCCACTAAAGCCACACTCACCTCACAACCTGTTGTTTTAGTTGAGCAGCAGGAAGATGCCCTCGTGCGTAATTTTGTTGCTTCCAAGGCAGGTACAAAATATCACGCCCTAACTTGTGCAGGTGCCAAAACTATAAAAGAAACAAATAAAATTTATTTTACGAGTGTAGAAGATGCTGAGGCAGCTGGGTATACCAGAGCTGCCAATTGCCCAGCAAGGTAGCGTATAATAGCAATCATGAACTTTTTTACATTACTGAAACAAGCGAGCCGATTGTGGCTTAACAAAGGCAGCGAACAACATGCAGCAGCCTTGGCGTATTTCACTCCGTTTGCACTCGCTCCACTACTTCTTATTTCTATTACCTTGGTAAGCGTTATTATTGGTCGGGGGGATGTGATAGCTCTTTTGCTTAGATGGGGTGGTCTAATTGATCCAGATCTACCAGCCTTTATGAGTTCGTCCTTAGCTAACTTTGAAGTCTTGACTACTACCTACGCTCTTCCTGTATTTGCGCTATTGTTTTTTTCACTGATGATATTATTTGCGTTAAATAGCTTATCGAGCGGTTTGCAAAAGCTGTGGGGCCTGGAATACCACGGGGCAAAAAACTTATTTTGGCGTTCTGGCCGCGCTATTTTATTTATTCTAGTTTTCCAGGTGTATCTGGTGCTGACTATTATCAGTAATAACACCTTTGCTTTAGCGGCTGAAAATTCAGGACTAAATATTTTTTACTTCTTCTCCTCGGGGGTATTTTTTATCAGTACTACGTTATTGTTTGCTATTGGTTACGGCTTACTACCGCTGAGTGCTCCAGGTTTTAGCAGTCGGTTATACGGAGCGGTCGTTGCCACACTCTTGTTTTTATTTACTCGCAGTCTGGTTGCACTTCATGTAGCCACTTCACCATCACCTGACATTTATGGAGCAGCAGGTTTACTACTAGTTCTCCTTATTTGGATTTATATGTCGGCTTGCATTATGTATTTCGGTGCTGCTTTTGCAAAAGTGCATCAAGACAGTTTGTCTGCTACCACGTAATCGGAGTCAGTTTATTTTCCACTAAGTACTGATTTGTTTGGCTAAAGTGTTTGCAACCGAAAAAACCACGGTATGAAGAGAGGGGCGATGGGTGGGGAGCTGTTAGAACGAGATGTGTAGCTTCATCAATCAGTATTCGCTTAGAAATAGCAGCCTTGCCCCAGAGTAAAAAGACCACGTTTGCTTTTTCTTGAGATATTTTCTGTATGACTGCATCAGTAAATTGTTCCCAGCCTAGACTCTGATGTGAGCCTGCTAAGCCAGCCTCGACAGTTAACGTCGAATTTAACAAAAGCACACCTTGGTGTGCTAAGCGCTCTAAGTTACCTGAGGTCGGTGGGGGAGTTTTAAGTTCGCTCGATATTTCCTTAAAAATATTTTTCAGTGACGGGGGAATAGCTATGCCATCAGGTACCGAAAACGCTAGTCCATGCGCTTGACCCGCGCCGTGGTAGGGGTCTTGCCCGAGTATGACTACTTTTGTGTTTTCAAATGGGCAGTGGTTAAAGGCTGTAAAAATTTCTGATTGTTTTGGATATACGGTTTGCGTGCGGTACGCCGCATCAACTTTATGTAAAAGCTCAACAAAGTAAGGTTTGGTGAGTTCTGGCGCCAGGATTTTTGACCAGCCTGGTTCAATGGGGATGTTCATAGTTACACTATACTAAATTCTGAAATTCTCTGCACTCACGAATTTTAAACAATCATAAAGCACCATTTTAAAATATACGATTATGTATGAGCAGCCAATCATATACTTGTTAAAGCAAGGTAAGCACTCGTCTTTGCGAGTCCTAAGACGAAGCAATCCAGATTCATATACAATAAACTTCTGGATTGCCACGCCTGCGGGCTCGCAAAGACAATCGTGCTGTGAGGGTAGCTACGATGAGTTATAATGTAGTCATAATTTTTATATATGCTTATCATTGATATTGAAGCCACGGGTACTAACGCACAAAAACATTCCATCCTCTCGATTGGGGCGCTGGATTTACAAAATCCCACTAACCGTTTTTATGGTGAGTGCCAAATGTGGACAGGGGCACATGTTATGGATGAGGCACTGGTAGTGAATGGTTTTACTTTTGAGCAAATTAATGACCCAACAAAACAGACTGAGTCTGAGCTTGTAACTCAATTTATGGAGTGGACACATCAGTTATCTGACCGAACACCCGCTGGACAAAACGTATCGTTTGATCGTGCGTATCTCGAAGCCGCCTGTGCCCGAGCGGGAATCAATTTTGATTTACCATTTCGTACGATTGATGCTCATACTCTCGGCGTGATGCATATGACAAAACGTGGACTGACACCACCATTTGATGTTGAGCATAAACACAGCAAACTTAATCTTGATGGGGTCATGAATTACTGTGGTATCCCTGACGAGCCAGATCCACACAATGCGCTTACTGGAGCCATGTCCCACGCTGAGGTGGTTGCGCGGCTTCTCTATGACAGAAAACTTCTCCCCGAATTTTCGCAATTTGAAATCCCTTGGTTGTAGCCCGGATGGTACAATGAATGAACTATGGTTAAAAAATTGTTAGGTTTAGGCAGAAAGAAAGTTACAAAAAAAGCAAACGCAAACGTACCTCACTGTCGGATTGTGTCTGACCTCCTTGATCCAAAGGGGAGTGACGGTGACGCTATTCAGTCGTGGCGCGTGTTCCGGATTATGTCGGAATTTGTGAGTGGGTTTGAACTGCTGCGTAATCACGGTTTGGCAGTAACTTTTTGGGGAAGTGCGCGCATCGAGCCGGGTAATCCCTACTACAAAGCGGCCGAGGAGCTGGCTGCGAAACTAGCTAAAAAAGGCTTCTCAGTTATTTCTGGTGGTGGTCCGGGCATTATGGAGGCGTCAAACGTGGGAGCGTTTAAAGTGGGTGGTAAATCAGTCGGTCTCAACATCCAGTTACCTTTTGAACAAAAGCTAAATCCTTACGTAACCGAATCACTTAGTTTTGACTTTTTCTTTTCCCGTAAAGTAATGCTGACGTTTGCTTCAGAAGCTTATATTTATTTTCCGGGTGGCTTCGGTACGCTCGATGAATTGTTTGAAATCCTCACGCTCATACAGACCAAAAAAATTGCTCCTATACCAGTGGTGTTAATTGGAACAGAGTTTTGGCAACCGCTGCTGACGTGGTTTGAAAAAGATCTACTTAAGAAGCACAAAGTCATTAGTAAAGAAGATTTGGATTTGTATAAAGTCTTTGATTCAATTGAAGAAGCCTATAAATACATTTTAAAAAATGTTGACTGCACTAATACCAGGCAGCTTTAATATATGAAAACTAATCATATTGTTTTTGATATTGGCGGCACTAAAACACGAGTTGGTATTTCGACTGATCTTTCTACCTTGGATGAAGTAGCCAGTTTTTATACGCCCGCTGATCCGGTCGCCGGTATAAAAAAAATTCTTGAAACTATTGCCGAGTTTAATCAAGATGGTGGTACAGTAACAACTATTTCCGGAGGTATTCGCGGGGTCTTAGGTGAAGAGAGGCGGGGGATTGTCCATGATGATGTTTTAGACAGTTGGACTGATTTTGATGTGGTCGCTGAATTAACCAAGGCCTTTAACGTGCCCGTTTATTTAGAAAACGACGCGGCGTTGGCGGGCTTGGGTGAAGCACATTTCGGCGCTGGTGTCGGTGTTGATTTGGTGGTTTACCACACAGTTTCAACTGGTGTCGGGGGAGTGCGAATTTCAAATGGTCGGATTGACGCCGCTTCGGCTGGGTTTGAGCCGGGACATCAAGTTCTCGATATTGACCGCACTATTTTAGGAGATGATATTGAGCCAACCCTTGAGAATTTAGTGTCTGGTACAGCGGTTGAAAAGCGTCTGGGGATGAAGCCCTACGATATCCCGCAGGAGGACGTTATTTGGGGTGAGCTAGCGGGGTATTTAGCTCAAGGACTCCGCAATACAATTTTATACTGGTCACCCGAAGCAATTATTCTCGGTGGCTCAATGATTATTGGTGACCCCAAGATCCCGATTGAAGCGATTCGCAAAGCGACAGTTTCCGTGTTAGACAGTTTTGTTGACTGCCCGTTTATTACGACCGCGAGTCTGGGGGATGAAGCCGGGTTATACGGCGCTTTGGCTCTTATTCGTCAACATGCTTAGAGAAGGCTTTTAAAATTGGCACATTGCGTTGTCGCTGCTGCGGAACTTCTCCTTCCGCCGTACAATAAGTACGTCTACAGAAAAAGTCCTTGCGACTCCTAGCACTGCACTCAATTTTTAAAGCCTCTAGGTAACTTAACATTGCAAAATGGGAAAGCAACACCAAATCGTTGGTTTATTTATTGGTCAGGTGCCACCAGAACTACTTTTGTTGCCTTTATATTTCATTATTACTACCAAACTTTGCAGTCAGTCTCAAGTGACGTATAATAGCCACGCGTCGCGGGGAATTTTAGTTAATATATCCGTGACCATTGAAAATTTTAATCATTCGCTAATTTGTAACATCATTTATGTCAGAAACTTCAAACTCAAGCGGTAGTCCGATTCGTCCACTGGGTGACCGCGTGATTGTTCGCCCCCTAACAGACGCTGAGGCCGGAACAGTTTCCACTTCCGGTATTATCATTCCTGATTCTGCTAAAAAGGAAAAGCCAGAACAGGGCATTATCATTGCTGTCGGAGCGGGGAAGTGGAATGAGGATGGTGATACTCGTCTTACAATGGAAGTAAAGGTTGGTGATAAAGTCATCTTTTCAAAATACGGTTTTGATGAAGTGAAGATTGACGGCAAGGACTATTTTATTGTCGGAGAAGCTAGTATCTTAGGAATCTTCACAGCCTAACCATTCAACCATTTAACAATTAAACTATTAAACTAGTATGGCTAAACAAGTAATCTATGGTGAGGAAGTAAAAAAGAAACTGCAGCGTGGTGTCGATACCGTAGCAAACGCCGTGAAAGTGACGCTTGGCCCCCGCGGGCGTAACGTTATCCTTGATAAAGGTTACGGTACTCCTACTATCACCAACGACGGTGTTTCGATTGCTAAAGAGATTACCTTGCGTGACAAGTTCGAGAACATGGGCGCAGAAATCATTAAAGAAGTGGCTAACAAGACTAACGAACTAGCCGGCGACGGTACTACGACCGCCACTGTCTTAATGCAGGCTTTGGTGACTGAAGGTCTCAAACAAACCACCATGGGCTTAAACTCAATGGCTGTTCGTAACGGTATGGAACACGCCGCGATTGATGTGGTGGCAGCACTACGGGCGATGGCGACTCAGATCACCTCAGTTGATGAAATTAAACAAGTAGCTACTATCTCAGCTGAGAGTGCTGAACTTGGCGAGAAGATTGCCGAGACCATCGATAAAGTTGGTAAGGATGGGGTCGTGACAGTCGAGGAATCACAAGTGTTCGGTATCGAGACCGAACTGACCGAAGGTATGCAATTTGATAAAGGCTACGTTTCACCATACATGGTAACCAACCCAGAACGAATGGAAGCCGCGTACAAAAATGCCCACATCCTGATTACTGACAAAAAGATTTCCTCAGTGCAGGAAATCTTACCGCTACTAGAGAAAATTGCCGCTACCGGTAAGAAGGAGCTGGTGATTATTGCTGACGATATCGAAGGGGAGGCGTTGGCTACCTTTGTTGTCAATAAACTAAAGGGTGGCTTTTCAGTTTTGGCTGTCAAAGCTCCGGGGTACGGCGACCGTAAAAAGGAAGTGTTGGCTGATATTGCCGTGACTACCGGCGGACAGCTTATTACCGAAGATGTTGGGCTCAAGCTTGAGACTGTAGAAATCGCTGATCTAGGTCACGCTGATCGAGTAGTATCGACCAAAGACAACACCGTGATTGTTGGTGGTGCTGGTACCAAAGAGTCGATTGATAATCGGGTACTTGCCCTTAAGGCGCAGCTTGAAGCTATGACCTCAAAGTTTGATAAAGAAAAAGTTGAAGAACGGATTGCTAAACTAACTGGTGGTGTCGCCGTCATTAGAGTAGGGGCAGCGACCGAGACAGAGATGAAATACCTCAAGCTAAAAATCGAAGACGCCGTGAACGCGACCAAAGCTGCGATTGAAGAGGGAATTGTGCCGGGAGGTGGAACCAGCTTGGCACTCGCTTCAGCGGTAGTAGAAAAAGCGCTACTTGCTAAAAAAGATTTAAGTCAAGAAGAACTCGTGGGCTACAACATTGTACTCAAGGCCTTAACTGTACCATTGCGGCAAATTGCTGATAACACCGGTATGATCGACGGGGCAGTAGTAGTCGATAAAGTCAAAGCCGCTGGTGGAAATGCTGGCTACGATGCTGCTAAGGGTGTGATGGTAGACGACATGATCAAGGCGGGAATTATCGACCCCGTTAAGGTAGAGCGCGCTGCCGTGCAGCACGCAGTTTCAGCCGCTGCGATTCTCTTAACTTCTGAATGCGCGATAGCCGATGAGCCGGAGCCAGAGAAGATGGCTATGCCGGATATGTCAGGCATGGGTGGAGGCATGTACTAATAAAAAGCCTAAAATTCGGCATTGACTGCGTTGTCCGGCGTAAAATAAATTTCAACGTACCAAAAAGTACGTCTCAAATTATTTCACTTGTCCGCCTTGTCACTACTCAAATTTAAGACTTTTTACACAAGTTTACAGAAAAGAAAAAGAGCCTCACGGCTCTTTTTCTATTAGCGTCTTTGCGAGTCCGCAGACGAAGCAATCCACGTCCAGCATGAAAGAAATTAAAACAAGCGCGGACTTGGTAGTCCGCGCTCTTGTTGCTTATGCTGCCTTTAGGCTCCGAGGCTTTATTTTTGCAGATGTTTCGTTAAAAATAAACTTGTATCCAGCTCCGCGGACAGTCTCTATATAATTTACTCCTCCGGAGAGCGCCTTTAATTTTTGCCGAATATGACCTACATAAGCATCGATTACTCTGCGATCAGGCGCGTCTCGTTCGCCGTAAATTTTATTTAAAAATTTGTCCCGACTAACGACCTTATTTGCATTAAGAACAAAAATTTCCAGAAGCTTATATTCAACAGGATCAAATTTTGCTGATTTGTTACCATAAGTCACAGTTCGATTTATGATGTCAATTAATAACGCCCCAAATCTCACGCAAGATTCAGCTTGTCCATTTGATCTACGGATAAGTGCATGTGCCCTGGCAACAATTACTTTGGAAGCGTTACTCCGGGCAAGATATTCATCAGCGCCACTATTTAACATCAATGCTTCTGTATCACTGTTTAGTTTTTCAGTGTACAAAAGAACGGGTGTTTGAATATTGCTACTTCTTAGTTTTTTCAGAATTTGCAAGCTGTCGGGTTCTTTCAGATCAGCATTCATAACAATGATATCGTATTCAAACTGTTTTGCAAACTCCACAACATCATCTTTTTCTGCAGAGTAGGCTTCAAACCCAGCACTTGTCAGGCAAAGCTCCATATTAAGACTTTTTTGATTTTGGTTATCAATTATAAGAGCACGCATGGAAGTTCTCCGTTGTTCAAGGGGCAGAAGTTTCTGTGAGTAGTATGCCAGCGTTTAGTGTTGTGTCAATGGGGTGTTGATGTGATATAATTACCACATTAATTAATTGGTAATTATTTTGTTATGACTTGGATTATTTTAGGGGTGGTGGCTGTATTTGCTTTGTACTGCGTGTTTACGTACAACGGTTTTGTGGCGCTGACACAACGGACCAAAGAAGCGTGGGCAGATATCGATGTGCAACTTAAACGTCGCTATGATTTGATTCCGAATCTTATTGAAACGGTTAAAGGTTACGCTGCTCATGAACGCGAAACACTCGATGCTGTAACAACCGCTCGTGCTAATGCTACCCAGATGCACGTGGATGCCAGCGGTATCACGGCTGAACAAATTACCGCCATGGCTGGCGCAGAATCAGCTCTTGGAGCATCTCTGGGTAAGCTTATGGCAATTGCCGAGGCCTATCCAGACCTTAAAGCCAACCAGAACTTTGCCCAACTACAATCAGAGTTATCAGATACCGAAAATAAAATCCAAGCAGCTCGTCGTTTCTATAACGGTAATGTGCGCGATCTTAAAATTGGTCTGCAGTCATTTCCTGGTAATGTTATTGGTAATATGTTTAACTTCAAAGAAGAGCAATTCTTTGAATTAGCAGAAAATAGCGTCGAACGGGAAGTAGTGAAGGTAGCTTTCTAACAAAATATATGAAAACTCCTATTATAATTGGGGGGCAGAAAATTGGTCGCTTGAAGGCCAGTTTTTTGTTATTTAAAGAAGCCTGGCGCTTCCTCAAAGCTGACAAAGAGTTACTTTTGGTACCAGTAGTATCTCTCGTTCTCTCTTTTGTGTTGTTTGGCATAGTAACAACTGCAGCTGTACTTTTTACCGGCTCACCAGAATCATTGTTTAATACTAATAGTGGTGTAGCGTACGGACAATATGCTTATTTATTTGCGCTCTATGTCATTAGTGCCTTCTGCCTCGCAATTGCGCAGGCGGTAATTGTGCATATTGTGTATGTACGAGCTCATGGTGGTAATGCGACGCTGGGACAGGGACTAGTTCGAGCTTTTTCAATATGGCTACCACTATTACTCTGGTCGCTGATTACCGGTACGGTTGGGATAATTTTGCGAACGATTTCTGACCGCTCGGAAATAATTGGCAAGCTGGTAGCAGGACTGTTGGGTGCTGCTTGGGCTGTCCTTACTTTTTTTGTGGTTCCGGTAATCTTGCTCGAAAAGAAAAGTCCGGTTGCTGCCGTAGCTACCTCTACTAAATTATTTAAACAAACTTGGGGCGAGACTCTGGTCTCAAATGTCACCCTTGGTTTGGTTTTTATGTTGGCACACCTCACAGTGCTGGCATCATTTATTGGACTGATGATCTATGGGGCATCAACGCAAAACGCTTTTATTCTAATCGCGGCCATTATAGGTGTTGTGCTGTGGCTCGTTGTAGCAATTTTAGTCCAATCAGCTTTAGAGGGAATCCTCAAGACTCTCTTGTATATTTACGCAGCCGAAAATGTCGTACCAGAAAATTTTAACCGCGAGTTACTTGAGAGCATGTTGGTGCGAAAAGGAACGGCACAACCTATTGTTAGTCCCGTGACACCGCTACCAAATACCAGTGCGTAAGTCATGTCTATGAAAAAAGTCTACTACAACAAACTGGTTCGTGATGGTATTAAAGATAAAATTGAAAAACTAGGCGAAGCCTGTTCTGTGAGAGTAATTGAAGATGATGCTGAGTTTGAGCAAGAGTTGCTCAAAAAAGTTATTGAAGAAGCCAGTGCTTTGGCTCACGTGCGGACACGAGCAGATTTTTTGTCCGAGTATGTTGATTTAATGGTGGTGTTGGATGCTCTGACTGCAAAACATGAAATATCAGAAGCTGATATCCAAGTAGCGATGACAGAAAATGTGATCAAGAAGGGCTTGTTTAAGAACAGACATTTTCTTGAGTGGTCTGAAGATACTGATTACAAAAGTAACGAAACACCCCAAGGCCTCAAATAGGCCTGATCCAATCGTTAGGCATCGTCGTTATAATTACTATGGATTATCACATCAATTATAAATCAGTCGCCTCGTACGTCATTGCAAGCGGAGCGCTGCAATCCATAATGGTAACCCTTTTTAAGTGCGCACTACCGGCACTCATCTTTATAGCCAGTACCTCCTTGGCTCACGCTGAAAGCATTACGAATTTTACAGCTGATTACACTATTTTAGATAGTGGTGAGGTGTCAGTGGTTGAAATAATCAGTTATGATTTTGAAGGCGCAGAACGTCATGGTATTTTTCGCACAATTAAAAACAAACATCCACAAACTGCTTCTGTCTGGTACAAAAAGCGCACAACTGAATTAGAAGTTTCAAGTGTGACACGAGACGGCAAGTCTGAACCTTATACCGTAAGCAAGACGGGTAGTGGGGCTGAGATAAAAATAGGTGACCTTGATAGATATGTCGAAGGCCCTCAAACCTACACCATTTCTTATACCCTAAAGGGCGCATTGTCGTATGGAGACGCGGGTGCCGAATTTTACTACAACGTGACAGGGAATGGATGGGAGGTCCCGATAGCACTCGCGGTCGTCCGAGTGCGAAGTGGGGCGCTGCTTAGTGCGTATCGTTGTTATCAAGGTGAGTCAGGCGCAACTGATCCGTGTACCAATAGTATGAAAGAAAGCGACACTGTTACCTTTACCGCCAACAGCATTAATCCTGGTCAAGGTTTAACGATTGCGACTGAACTTGATGCAGCTAAAGTCGCTTACATTACCAATGAACAAATTACGTGGCTATTGTTTGGTTACGCTCTGGCAGTAGCGTGGGTTACAATCTTGGGAGTAGCTGCTTGGCGTTTTAGAAGGGTCCATTACACAAAAAGAACGGTTGTAGCACAGTATGAGCCCTACAAAAACTATCTTCCGATGTATACCGGTTATTTATTTGATAACTTGCTTGATCCACGAGATATCACTGCCGGTATTTTATATTTAGCGGAGCAAGGTTTTATTAAAATTACTCGCACTGAGAAAAAGGTGCTACTCATTTTTCCGACCACCGACTATACCGTCACACTTGCGCGACCATTATCTGAAATCCAGTCTAAATTTTTAACCAAGGTTTCAGAGTTACTTTTTGTGAATGAAACTGCTATTGGTACAGAAGTCTCAATCTCAGCTCTTGCCAGCGCCCGAACCAAAAATGCTGAACGAATAATGTACCTCAAACGTGATTTGGGTGAGGATCTAAAAGAGCATGGTTTTCTTGAGTCAACTTTTGCACACGTAGCAAAGAAAACGCCGTTGGTATTAGCGCTCGCATTACTAGTGTTTGGTAGTTTTGTGTTTGTACTAAACGGCTTAATTCTAACGTTGCTCATATTTGGATTTACAATTGCGGTGGGGTTAATTTTATTGATACCACGAAAAACTGCTATTTGGTTTGAGGCGAAAAATCACACTGAAGGGTTCAAACTATTCCTATCAGTCACTGACAAAGAACGGTTTGATTTTCATAATGCTCCTGAGAAAAGTCCTGAGTTATTTATGCAGTATTTACCGTACGCGGTAGCGCTTGGTGTTGAGGCGAAATGGGCTAAGGTGTTCGAGGGTATTACCATCCCCCAACCAGACTGGTATGAAGGTGGGAACATTGCGGCTTTCAGCGCTGGTACACTCACAAGTGACCTGGGTGCATTTTCAACAGCACTGTCGACAAATTCAGGCGTGAGTGGGAGTAGTGGTGGGGGGAGTAGTGGAGGGGGCGGAGGCGGCGGCAGCTGGTAGACGAGCTTCCAGAAATGGCGAATTTCTTCGTTGTATTTCAAAAAATAATTCTCAACGTACCAAAAGTACGCCTCAAATTATCTTTTTCATACGCCTCGAACTCCACTCATTTCTGAAAGCTCTTGCTTAGTTTGTAGAACCTTTAACTTAAGTCATTTTTACTTTTACTGCGGCTGGGCAATTTACTGAAGGATTTTAATTCGAAGAAATTTTAATATAAAATACGACCCCGCTGGTTAGCGGAGTCGTTGCCCAAATTGGGTCTTTTTGTCAGCTCTTGAGGATATCAGCCAAGGTGCGGCCTTTTTCCTTTGAAGCAAGAATGATGATGCTTCGCCACCCGCGCATCAGTGCCATTTCGTGGTTGACGTCAACGGCGCCAATCATGGCTTTGGCTATGCTTGCAAAACGCCCAGGCCAAGGCACTATGCTCCGAACCAATGTAATGATTTTGATAGGGTAATGCACATCATGTCTGAAGCTGGCAAGATAGCGCAAGTGACCAGCTGTTTCAGTCCACGTAAGCTTCCTGAAACGTTTTAGAATCAACAGCTTCAGATTGTCGTGATTCCTGAAATGATAGAGATCGCTGTGAAAAGTTTCGCTCGGCGCGCTGGCCAAGGTCAGTAGGGAACGCAGAGGCAGATACTCGGACAGTATAAGGAACATGTCAATCAATGACCGGTCACTATCCCCATCACTTTTGAGCGTGAAGTTTTCGTGATCGGTTAAAATCCGATTCACTGTTGCGTCAGAACTATAGCCAGGAAGGTTCACGAGGCACTTTGCAGCATCATGAATCTCCTTTGTAGTCGTGGCGCGACGCAGAGCACGCTCGGCGCTCATGACGGCATTGTAAGGTTCACCCATGTCGTTCTCCTTAGAGTATGGTTATGGAAGCACATTACCACCCTAAATATAAAATTACAATAAATACACACGCATTCAGAAAATAACTTACTAAAACGAGTTCAATTCTAGGCGCATAAATAAAATAAAACGAGACGTACTACTTGTACGGCGAGCTTCATTTTGTGAAGTGTAACAACGAAGTGGACCGTTTTTGTAAGTTATTCTTAAAATGTTGTATAATAGAACATATGGCACAAACATTGTATACACAGCAGGGGAGCAATATTCGGAAGACGTGGCTCTTGATGGGGAGTTTCTTGGTGATGGTGATTGCTATTTCGTATGCCGTGGCCTTTTATCTTGGTAATCCATCGATACTTTATATTGGGGTGGCGTTTGCCTTGATTATGAATGTTGGGAGCTATTGGTTCTCAGATAAACTGGTACTTAGTATGACGAACGCCAAACCAGTGGCGAAACAAGATGCTCCCGAACTCTATAATATTGTCGAGAACCTCGCGATTACTGCTGGTCTACCAATGCCAAAAGTCTATATTGTCGAAGACTCAGCCCCAAATGCGTTTGCAACAGGTCGTAACCCAGAACACGCGGTTGTTGCAGTGACAACTGGTCTCCTAGCTATTCTTGATAGAAATGAGCTTGAGGGGGTAGTGGCGCACGAAATGGCGCACATTGGGAACCGCGATATGCTTGTTATGACAGTAGCGGTGGTGTTGGCTGGCTTTGTTGCTATCATCGCTGATTTCTTTTCCAGAGCGCTGATGTTTGGTGGCGGCGACAGGGATAACAAAGCAGGTATTCTATTTTTAATCTTAGGAATTGTGGGAATTATCTTGGCCCCAATTGCAGCACAATTGATGCAAATGGCAATTTCCCGTCGCCGTGAATACTTAGCTGATGCTACTGGGGCCTTACTGACACGCTATCCAGAAGGGCTGGCTTCGGCACTCGAGAAAATATCAGGCTACGGTGGGCAAATGAAATCTGCAAGCCACGCGACGGCACACTTATTTATTGCTGATCCGTACGGTCCACAAAGAAGGTCATTTGGACAAAAAATCGGTGGGTTATTCCAGACTCATCCGCCGGCAGCTGATAGAATAAGATTGTTACGTCAGATGGATGCTTAATCTAATTATATTTTATGCCAGAACTTAAATCACTGCTCATGTTGCTTGTTATTACCGCTGTTGGTGCAGGGGCTACGTTGTATTTAAAAAACAAAATCTACACTCTGCCTCAGGTTGAAGATACTGTCTTGGTGCAATCGTCTAGTCCCGCGAGCGATAATCCCACCACGACTGATAGTACTGTTCCTGTAAAGCCAGCCCCTACCTCACCTAAGCCACCAGTTTCCAATCCGCCCCAAGGCATTGCACCGTCACTTATAGGTACGCTTACAGCGGTCGATACTGGTTGTTTTAGTGATGGTGTCTGTTTCGCTACTGTTGGTGGTAAAAAAGTCGTTCTGCTGGTTGGACGTTATCAAGGTGCGCTCGGCAAGATTATCGGTGCTGAGAGCATTGGTGACTTAGAGAGTCATATCGGAGAACAGGCGACTGTTTTTGCTGGTCAAGATACCGAAGGTAACTTTACACTCTTGGGGAATGAAATGTTTTATTTGAAAGTAGCTTCTAGTAGTAAGCCGATAGTAGGCGCCTGTGTTGTTGGTGGTTGTAGTTCACAACTTTGCGGTGAAGCGGCAGATATGGATGGTATGGTGACAAGCTGCGAGTATCAAACCAAATACAGCTGTTACCAAAGAACTACCTGCGCTCGCCAAGCTACTGGCAAATGTGCCTGGACTGAAACTCCAGAACTGTTGTCTTGTCTAAAAGATTCTGCCAACTAATATAATTCATCATGGCTGTTTCTGACCTGAACGTACCATTAAAGCCTGCCTGCCTCTACTGTGGCAATAACCCAATCTCACATTCGATGTCAAAGATGGACTCAGTCTTGTTTTTAACGCTTGATCCGATTGGGCAGTGGTTTCTTAGGACGTGGCTGGGTAAAGTAATTCTCTGGGGAGTAGATCAGCTATTCTTGTTGTTTTTATGGCTTGGTACTAAATTTGGATTTATGTATTTTATTTCCGTGCCAGATACTATTGATTCTGATCGGGGCAAAGTCTTGATGGATGAAGCAAAGGCTCGCGGGTATACTACAGAAGCGCTGATGGTCTTTGGACACTTACATGACACCTATCGTGTGACCTTAAAAAATGCTAAATCAATTACTTTTGAAGGTGTGCCTAGGTTATCTCGTGTTAACACCATGACCTCGTCCTGGCTTGATGATAAAGCTCGCATGAAACAGTGCTTGCTCAAAAATAACGTTCCAGCTCCTAAAGGGGGAGCAGTATCGTCATGGATCCAGGCCAAGAAAATGTTTGAGACCCTACAAAAACCAGTAATTATCAAACCCCGCTTTGGTTCTCGTGGTCGGCACACTACAACCAACATCAATAC
>JAYVHQ010000046.1:0-19480 GCA_043771035.1 Candidatus Kaiserbacteria bacterium
AAACGATTTTAGTGCTCGGCGATAGTACTGGCTACGGGACTGGAGCAGGGGTAGGGAAGTATAGTATCGCTGGCCTGATCGGTACTGATTATCCCGAGTACTCAATTACCAACAATAGTAAAAATGGGCGGACAATCGGGGAAGCTTTGCTAGAAATTAAAAAACTACCAACTGAACCGAAACACGAACTACTATTACTTCAAATTGGCGGAAACGATATTCTGCAAAAAAGAGATGTTGATGTGGTACGTAGGGAGCTTACACAACTATACATTGAAGCAAAAAAGCGTAGTACCCACGTAGTAATGATAAGTTCAGGTAATGTCGGAACAGCCGCTGCGTTTACAGGAACTAAAAAAGCGGGTGAGTACGAACGACTGTCGCGGCAATTCCGGCAGATGTTTATCGAAGTCGTAGCTGAGTCGGGGGTGATGTACGTAGATTTATTCGAGGAGCCAGAAGCTGATGTGTTCTTGGCTGAGCCTAAAAAATATTTAGCGATTGATGGTTTGCATCCCAGTAAAGAAGGGTATGCGTATTGGTATAAAACTCTTAAACCAACAGTGCAGGAAGTTTTAGAGCCCATTCACTAACCCTCTGTTAGAACATAAAGTTTCAAATTTTGAGCGAAAATTATATTTTTTCAGGAGACATATCGGGATATGTTTATGAAAAATAGGTAATTTTTAGCAAAATATTTGGAATCTTTTGACTGGCTATGGGGTTAGTTGATGGGCTCTTGTAGTCCGACCGCTAATTTTGGGGTAGCCTAGTGAGTTGCGTAGGGTAGCTTAGGGAGAATAGTTTAGTGCGCTTTAAAAAAGTGTTTGACCTTTTGCCAGATAGTATGTGATTCATTTTGAGTGATATCAGCTATTTCGCAGGTGAGACCACAGCCTTCGGTTGGTGGAGTGCCGCGCTCGGGGCAGGTGCCGGAATACATGCAGGCGAGATCCGTTACACCGGAGGTGTAGTCCCGGATTTTGGGGTTAGTGGGATCGCCGTAATAAATCAAAATACGGTCTTCCTCAACAAAGATATAATTTTCAATATCCATCAACCGTTCGTTATTTACAATGAGCATCAGGGTGCTGGTACTATTGGTGCATAGGACAGTTCCTGTATCCATAGTCAAACAATCGTTAGCTAGCTTCATACCAATTGATACAAAAAATTCTACCAAGGTTACATTATCAGCGTGACGATGGATGACTTCATCGTTTCCATCATGAAAATGCAAACTAGCATGATGAGTGGTGGCTGCAGACGATTGGTATTTATTATCTGTGAACCGGATACGTTCATCGCCAATATACATACGGAAATCACCGTGAACGTGTACTTCTTCTCCGACAGTTGTGCCGACAGGGTGTTTAGTGTCAGTATGATCTTGTTTACCGTTGCTCATAATTAACCCCACAATAACTGCGAGAGCAAGCCCGGCTATTAAAGCAAAAAGTTGTCGACGGTTAGTTTGTAGTATATTCATAAATCTTATAATACCTGTTACGAGAGTGCCTGTACATTAAAGGCTTGGTTGGCATGAATCGTTGTCGGTAAGGTAAACGTAGCGACACCAAGTTCATATTTTTCCGCAAACTGTAGCAGTACTCTATTCTCAATTAATAAAGCGACCGTGGCAAATACATCTGCCTGAGTAGCGCTATTTCCGATGATAAAACTGGCGTCAGGTTTATTGTGGGATTGAATGGAGCCTGGAGTAGTGTCAATAATATGGTGGTAGGTTGTGTCTGCATAGACCCATGTGCGTTTATGGGGCGAGCTCGCGGCGAAGCCCTGGTTCATAATGGTAGTTGTGCCGAGATATGTTTGTGGTTGGGTCGGGTGCTCTAGGTAGAGTGTAATTGGATGTCCCTGCTCACTCGTGCCGTACATGTCACCGCCACCATTAATAAGAAAATACTGTAAGCCAAATTCTGTTTGTAGTAGCTGTGCTACTTTGTCTATAGCTATCCCTTTTCCAAATCCACCAATATCAATCTGGCCTGAGTGAATCGTAATGCTGTTTGCCGAAATAGTAATAGCGTCATGGGGGTTAGGAATATCGATAGGTTTGTTTGTTGCTTGAAAGGAATAGTCCGCGTCGTAACCGCTAGCTACTAATTTTTCACCAACCATCATATTGAGGATGCCGCCAGTCATATCGAAGTAGGTTAATCCTTGCTCTAGAATATTGACGAATTCTGGCGTTGGTGCGTGAACGATTTGTTCACGATTCAGTCTACTAATATACGAGTCGGGTTTAAAGCGGGAGTAGTTTTGTTCAAATTCAAAAAGCAAACACTCAACGCGGTCTCTGACCGAGTCGAGTGTTGCCTGTGGTACATCATCCCAAATTTCAATCCAGAACTGTGTTCCGAGAGCGTCTATTGGGAGTAATTGAGCCATAGTCTGTATGTTGCCTATGATTTAGCAGATACTTTTACCTCAGCGAGTGCCTTATTGTATGCTCCTGTCGTAAGTGATGCGCCGCCAACTCGACTCAGTGACACAGTTCCGAGATTTTTGCCGATCACTTGGGTTTGATAACTCTTAGAAAATTTAGTTTGGTACTCGGTTGACGTGTTCACGGTATCTCCACCGTAGGTTACGTTACTGGCGATGATGATATCATCCTTGACGGTGATTGTAGCATCTACCGAATGAGTCGATCGGCCTGGTGCATTATATGAAGTTGATACGGTATAGGTACCGTTCTTGTATATAGTTTTAGGGACAACCGGGGCTGGGGTTGTTGGAGTAGTAGCAGGAGCAGGAGCAGGAGTGGGTGTTGGTGTTGGTGTCGGGGCAGGAGTAGGAGTCGGTGTTACAGACGGAGTGGCTGGATTTTTTGGTGTTGTTTCTGTTGGAGTGGCCTCGGGCGTGGTATCTGGAGTGATGGTGATAAGAGGAGTTGCGGTAGCGTCTCCCGCAGCTTGTTCCTCAATGCGGGCTACAGGAGTGTCGTTGGTAACCGGACTATCTTCTGGTTGCTTCATAAATAAAAATCCACCAAATCCGAGTGTAGCAATTATTCCCACAATGATTAAAATGAACGGCATAATTTAATTCTTATTATAGTAAGTTATCAGTAGTATAAATGCTTTTTATCAGAGAACAAAATCTCTTGCTATACTATATACGTTATGAAAACTATTTTATTTCAACCCTACCAACAGCTTCAGGCCTGGATAGATAAAACAGCGATGTATAGACTTGTGCTGTACATGCTGGGAACACTCGCTGTGTGCTCACTATTGTTGGGAATGTTTGGATTGGTAGCTCAATCATTCCTGCAGCAAGCTTTAGCACTTATAGTTGTGATCTGTGCTGCCTACGGTATGAGTGTTGTCTGTGCTCGTAGTACAGGTGTGGCTGCGAACCATCATTCATCAATTATTACCGGACTGATTATTTTCTTTTTGGTGATGCCGGGCACGACTGTTCTTGAATACGTAGTGTTAGCAGCAACCGTTGTGATTGCGATTGCCAGTAAATATGTGCTCGTATATCGCAAGCAGCACATCGTAAATCCAGCGTCTTTTGCAGTAGTTATACTCGCGCTCTCCGGGTACGGAGTGGCGACGTGGTGGGTGGCGACACCATGGCTGTTTGTGCCGCTACTTATCACTGGTGCTATCGTCGTGATGAAAATCAGACGATGGGAATTGGTCTTGAGTTTTATCATTGCCGGTTTTGCAGTATTTCTACTCGAGGGCCTCTACTATGGCGACGCTCTTAGTTCGACCTGGTCTGTCTTTTTCTTATCTTATCCAGCATTGTTCCTGGGGTTCTTTATGCTCACCGAACCATTTTCAATGCCGCCAACAAAAAAGACACAAATGATGTACGGAGCTTTGGTTGGTATATTGTCTAATACATCAATTCTCAAACCAGTAATTGTGATGACACCTGAGCTAGCACTGGTGATAGGGAATCTGGTTATGTATCCAGCAACACTCCGCCGAAAATTACTACTTAAAGTTATCAGGGTAAATACCATTGCACACAGTACGCTTGAGGTAGTATTTGAAAAACCACTGGGCTTCCACTATATAGCCGGGCAGTACTTGGAATGGATGTTGCCTCACAGTAAAGCAGACGCGCGAGGCATACGTCGCTATTTTACTATTGCCTCTGCGCCGACAGAAGATGTACTCAGAGTAGCGCTCAAGATTCCAGAAAAAGCCAGCACCTATAAACAGTATGTAAGCAACCTCAAGGCTGGCGCTGTGGTAATCGCTAGTCAGCTGGCGGGGGATTTTGTATTACCAAAAGACGTTCATAAAAAATTGGCGATGGTGGCGGGTGGAATTGGCGTGACGCCATTTCGCAGTCATCTACAGTATTTAGTTGATACAAATGACGCCCGCGATGTTGTGTTATTTTACGGTAGCAACACCACGCCCGAAGTTGCCTATGGTGAAGTGTTCGCCCGGGCTGGTCAAAAGATTAAGCTTAGGACTATTTATATTCTAGCCAAAGAACCAGCCTCCATTGAATATGAGTCAGGTTACTTCTCAACAGATATTGTAAAGCGGCAAGCGCCTGATTATCTGGAACGGTATTGGTATGTCTCGGGCCCACCAGTGATGGTTGATGTCGCGGTAAAAACTCTACGCGGACTCGGTGTGTCAAGACGACAAATTAAAAAAGACTTCTTTCCCGGGCTGGCATAGTAATGTTCACGATAAAGATGTGGATTGCCACGTCAGTTCCGCTTTCGCTTCACCTCCTCGCAAAGACGAACTGGCGCGAAGCGTCGTTGTGAGTGAGAAAGTCTGGGTGAAAAATGCTGGGAGCATTTTGCAAGACTTCTTGAGATTTTCCTTTAAAAATCCAAGAAGTGGACAGCTTCAGTATGAAGACTTTCGTAAAAGGTTGCCAGCTACTTTTTATAAAATAGCGACAACCTGAACAGTCCCTGTAAGGGATCTTGCGACGAAGCAATCCATTCACGTGCCAACCAAATGAAAATTACATACTGCATGGTATTATGTAAATTAGAAACTTATGAAATTCTCGCTCGATAATTGTCAGTCGATAAACAGGGATTTGCTACCGGTGCAAGGTTTATTGTTGGCACCATATATCGAAACGCTAAAGGCGGCACTTGAGATGGGTCAGTATGTAGTTCCAGAATCGTCGATTAATTTACCGTCTGACACTCGGGTACTTCATGAGGTTGAGGCGATGGTTAAACGTAAAGTCACGGGGGCACTACGGTACATTTTTGTGATTGGGATTGGCGGTTCTAACCTCGGGACGAAAGCTATTTATGAGGCACTTAATGCAGTGCCACACGAGGGACGAGAGCTAGTTTTTATTGACACAGTGAACGCCGCTCAGTTGCAGACTGCCAAAATAATACTATCAACTCTAACTAACCCCGATGAATTGTTATTGGTGAGTATCAGTAAATCGGGCGGCACAACCGAAACGCTCGCCAACACTGAAATATTAATAGAGTTCGGGTTTGTTAAGTGGGGGAGTGAGATTAAGGAACGGCTGGTAATAATAACAGATGAAGATTCTGAATTTGAACGTGAGGCAATTGCTCGGGGAGTAGACGTGCTCACGATGCCTAAATTAGTCGGTGGACGATTTTCGGTTTTCACCGCTGTTGGTTTGTTTCCGCTCGCCGCGCTCGGTGTACCAGTTGCAAAAATACTCGAAGGAGCAGTCGATATCCGTACTAGCTGTTTAAATAGTGATATTAATTTTAATCCAGCAGCTCAATCAGCCCTTGTTGCCTACCAGTCGTACCAACACGGACAAATTGTGCACGATACGTTTGTGTTTAATCCGGAACTTGAATCACTTGGTAAATGGTACAGGCAATTGCTGGGGGAGAGTATTGGTAAAGAAGTTGCTGGTTCAGGTGACACCGGGCGGGTGGGAATAGTGCCGACAGTGTCAGTAGGTTCAACGGATCTGCATTCAGTGGGACAATTGTATCTCGGGGGCCCAGCTCGAACATTGACTACATTTGTAGTGAGCAGCACTGATGATTATGCGTTTGTGACACCACAAGAACGATTGTTCGAAACATTGGCCCCCATGGCAACCGGCAAATCGACCAAACAAATTATGGACGCGATATTAAATGGAACAAAAACTGCCTACAATAATGAGTCGCTACCGTTTATGGAAATTACCCTTGATGGCATCACTCCACATGAGCTCGGTGCCTTTATGCAGTTTAAAATGATTGAGATGATGTATTTGGGACGGTTGTTTGGAGTAAATGCGTTTAATCAGCCGGCGGTGGAGTTGTACAAGGTAGAGACGAAGAAGTTACTAGAAAGTGGAAAATAGTCACTTATTAGAAATACTAGCTTGTTAATTGATAATGATCATAGAATACTTGAATAGTACTTAATAAATAAAAACAACACATGTTACAAAGTCTAAACAAAATCAATAAACTTCTAATAGCAGTTTTCTTAGTATCTCTTTTTCTGATTGTATTTGTTTTGGCAAAGTATAGTGTATTAAATCCTAGCGCTAACAAACTGTCAGTTTCAACAAATGATATGATGAGTTTGATTGGAGAATCCCAAACAGGAGCGATTATATATATTGCTTCAGTGGAAAACCCTGATGATCATGGTGGTGGCAGTGGCATGGAAGGATCAGATTTAATTGTATTTGACCCAGACACTGGTAAAAGAAATCTTATTGTAAAAAATGTATGGTCCGCTCATTTATCTAAAGCAAAAAATTTAGTCGTTACAGCAAATTCAGATAATAAAATCAGGCTGTATTCTTTAGAAGGTGAAAAAAAAGCGGAGATTGGAAAAAATGGCTCAAATCCAATATTTTCGCACGATGATAAATACATAGTTTATCAAAAACTCGCAGATGAAGGTGAGGGATACTTTGAACTTTCTGAAAAGGCTAAAGGTCTAGCATTGTATGACATTGAAAATGCTAGTGAAAAAATGATAACTACTGTAAGTGGAGACGATTGGCCAATAGGCTTTTCAGCTGATAAAAAATTCTTTTATTTTAACGCAAGCAGACCATACGAAAACTCTGTGTTAGGTATCATAAACATTGAGTCAGGACTTTACTCTCTTGAAACAGATACTGGAAAAGTCATCCGCCTTACCAATACAGATGAGAAAAAAGCGCTTGAAGAAGGTCCAACAATGTCATACATAAGCAAAAATGCTATTTGGACATCAGATCGCTTGAAAGTAATCACAGATGTGGGTTCTCGAGGAATATATCTATACACTTTTAATTTGCAAGGTGGTTTAAATAATGTAGTTCGAATTGCTGATGGAGATTCTCCTAAGTGGGTTAGTCAAGACAAAATTTACAAAGTTCGCACGTTGATTAATGGAAAAGAATCTTGGAATGTAATTAATTTAAAGTAATATGAATTTTCTAAATACATTCTCAAGTATTCATATCATTAAGTTATCAGCAATCGTTTTTGCTATTATGACTAGCTTGCTACTTGTAGCACCATTAACAGTTGATGCTCAGGTTGTAAAATATCGTTGGCCTATGGGTTCAGCAACTGCAATTCAAAACTATTTCGATCGTAATACGAGTGCAGCATATTACCGTTATGATTGTGCAGTCATAGGAGGCTATAATGGTCATACTGGTACTGATACTGGAGCAAGTTACGGAACACCAATTTATGCAGCGGCAAACGGCAGTTTGTATTCACGAATTAATTCATGTGCTTTAGATACAGCGAATAACGCACAACCTGGATGTGCTGGAGGTTTTGGTAATCATGTAAGAATTCAGCATACTGATTCTAAAGTAACAATTTATGCTCACATGAAATATAATTCCCCAGCATTTACTCAAAGTTTACTTTGTACAAATAGTCCAGGTACAAAAGTTGGAGAAGTCGGTTCGTCAGGCAGATCTACTTATAATCATCTCCATTTTGAAATTTGGAGTAGTACAAGTATTGGTACAAGAATCGATCCTTTCTCTGGTTCGTGTAGTCAGACAACGAGTTATTGGGTAAATCAAAATGGCGGAGCTCCAACAAGTGTTTGTCAGTAAAATATTAAACGTAAATTTCTTTAAAAAAGATTGCAGAACATGCAATCTTTTTTAATAACTATTAAAAAATCCAGTACAGTGAACATTTTCTCCCCAGTTTTTGGGGGTTTCTATATAGGTTAATCTCTGGTATCATGCGGGCGCGACGCCAGTCTTGTCGCAAAAGCGGGAGAACCTCCAGAAACGAGTGTAATTCAAGGCATTCAAGTAAAATGAGACGAGCCATACTCTGCGTATGGTGAGGAGCAATTTAGGCAGAATAACAAAGAAGTACGCCGTTTGTGGAGGTGCTCTGTAAAAATATGCTCGGAATCGCAACAGCCTACGCCGCCGAAGGTGGCATTCATGTTAAACTCGCTCCTTATATTGTAGGGGAGTTCCTTGGTGTGCCAATTACGGCAACAATGCTCACTACCTGGCTTACGATGGCGGTTTTAATTGGCTTAGCGTTCCTCGTTAAGGCTAAAATAGCCACGGTGCCGGGCAAACTACAGAGTATATTCGAACTCATCATTGGTGGTGTGTACGACTATATGAGTGAAGTATTGGAGAGTAAGACTATGGCTCGGAAGTATTTCCCGGTCGTCATGACTATTTTCCTGTTTGTGCTCGCGCTTAACTGGGTCGGACTACTCCCGGGGGTAACCTCAATTGGGTTGTATGAGGTACATGATGGAGTGGAACATTTTACGCCACTCTTGTATCCGGCAGCGACTGATTTGAATATCACCATTGCGTTTGCGATTGTGGCGTTCTTTACGATTGAACTCGCGGGGGTGCTGGCTATCGGTTTGTTCAAATACACCGGAAAATTCATCAATTTTAAATCCCCCTTAGGGTTTATTATTGGGATTATTGAACTGATTTCGGAATTGGCTCGGTTGATTTCATTTTCATTCCGGTTGTTTGGAAATATTTTCGCAGGCAAGACACTCCTCGTCGTCGTGATGTTCTTCATTCCGTACTTTGTACCGGTACCACTCTTAGCCTTTGAAGTTTTTGTTGGGTTTATTCAAGCTTTTGTGTTTGCGATTCTCACCCTGTTCTTTATTAAATTGGCGGTGGAGGAACCACATTAGCAAGTAATCACGAGCTCCATACAGACCGTATGTATCTCGTAGTTGTTTGGTAACATCTAAGTAGGATTTTTACAAAAATAATATAAATTAAATATGGAAGGAGAAATTGCGTTGCAAATCGCTGAGATGAACTTAGAGTCAATGAAAGCTATCGCTATGGCCGTAGCTGCCGCTATCGGTGTATTTGGTCCAGCTATCGGTATCGGTATGCTCGTATCAAAGGCGCTTGAAGCGATCGGAAGAAACCCAGAAGCCGCACCAAAGATCCAAGCTACGATGTTTATCGGTGTAGCGTTCGTTGAGGCGCTTGCGATTTTCGCGCTTGTCGTCGCCTTCGTTATAAAGTTTGCTTAATTTCCGCGAAATTGGCGAACTGCTGCGTTGCTACGGTAAAAAATTAGTTCAATGTGCAGTAGCACACCTCACAAATTTTTTACCTAAGCGCCTTGTACTTCATCCAATTTGGCGAAAATTACTTCCGCATCGTGTTTGTTCAAAATAAACTTCAGCTTTAGATTTAAAGTTTAGAACACTCTCTCTTTATTAGTTAAGTTATTCGCTAGACTACACAAGATTCGCGAAGTGCAAAGAAAATAATTTGAGACGTACTCCTTGTACGTTGAAAATAATTTTCTGCAGCACGACAAAGAAGATTGTGTAGTATCGCGGATAACGCTCTCTCAGTGTTATGGAAGATATAGTAAAAGCCTTTGGTATCGACGGTCGTCTGATCTTCATTCAAATCGTAAATTTCGCCATTTTGATGGTGACGCTTTTGTACTTCTTGTACAACCCAATCTTGAACATGCTGAAAAGCCGTGAAGACAAGATTGTACAGGGGATTAAAGACGCCGAAGCAGCCGCTGTGGCTAAAGCTTCAGCCGACGCTGAGAAGAAAGTCATTTTGACCGATGCTCACGCTGAAGCGGTAGCGGTAAACGCCCGGGCTAAATCAGCAGCCGATACTACGGCTAGTACAATTGTGTCAACGGCAGAAGCAAAAGCGGCCACCGTATTAGCTGATGCCAAAGCCAAAGCCGAGCAAGCTGCCGCCCAAACACTCAAAGACAACGAAGCGGCCATTGCTAAATCAGCTATCCTCGCTGCCGAGAAAATCCTCCGCGGACAAAACGCCTAACATACATGAAACAAAATTACGTCACCGCTGTTTTAGAATTACTTCAAACCGACATGTCGACTGAGGTTGTTCTCCGTAATTTAGAAACTGTATTGGCAGACCGTGGGCACAGCAAGTTACTTCCGAGTATCTTACTCAGCCTTCTTGGTGAGCTCAGCCGCCTGAATAAATCAGCAGTTGCTACCATAGTACTTGCCAAAGAGAATGGTGTAGAAGGGAGCGTAATATCAGAAGCACTTAAAAAACTGTCGGCACCAACTACTGGCTACACCGTAAAAATAAATCCCAAAGTCATCGGTGGCTTCATCGCTACCTACAAAAGTAAAGAAATTGACCAAAGTTACCACAGCCAACTACGAGAATTATATCAATCAATTATTACCGCCTAAATTTATTAATCACTACCAATAATCACTATGAGCACAACAATTATCGAAACAATCAAAAAGCAAATTGAGTCACTTAATGTAGCTTCTACTCCCAAAGATATTGGAGTAGTAACGTCAGTGTCTGATGGTATCGTCGAAATCTCTGGCCTCGAAAAAGCCCAGATGATGGAAATGGTTATTTTTGCTACGGGCAAAGATATGACTCTCGAGCAGGCGCTCAACACAACAGATGTGCGCTACGGTTTGATACTCAACCTCGAAGAAGATTGTGTGAAAGTAGTGGTCTTGGGTGAGAGTCGCGACATCAAGGAGGGGATGGCGGTGTACCAAACTGGTAAGTTGCTTTCGGTACCGGTAGGTGACGGTATCGTCGGGCGGGTGGTGAACGCGCTTGGTGAAATGATTGATGGTAAAGGCGCAATTGTTACCGACAAAAATATGCCGATTGAACGAGTAGCCTACGGGGTAATGGATCGCTCAAGCGTAAACGAACCAATCCACACGGGAATCAAAGCTATCGACTCGATGATTCCAATTGGACGTGGTCAGCGTGAACTCATCATTGGTGACCGTGGTACTGGTAAAACTACGATTGCGATTGATACTATCATCAACCAAAAATACGAACCAAAAGAGAAACGACCAATTTGTATTTATGTAGCCATCGGACAAAAGCGTTCCAAGACCGCCAACATCATGGGTCAGCTTGAAAAAGCTGGCGCTATGGAGTACACAACTATTATCGCAACGTCTGCGTCAGAGGCTTCGCCACTTTTGTTCCTTGCTCCATTTACCGGAATGGCGATTGGTGAATATTTTATGGAACAAGGTAAGGACGTTCTGATTATTCTCGACGACCTTTCTAAACACGCGGTTGCGTACCGACAGATGTCACTGCTTTTGAGACGCCCACCAGGACGTGAAGCGTACCCAGGAGACATCTTTTATCTACACTCTCGTCTCCTCGAACGTTCAGCTAAATTGTCTGCCGAATTAGGTAGTGGATCAATTACCGCCTTGCCGATTATCGAAACCCAAGAAGGTGACGTCTCTGCCTACATTCCAACCAACGTAATTTCTATTACTGATGGGCAGATTTTTCTTGAGACTGATTTGTTCAACAAAGGGATTCGTCCAGCCTTGAACGTCGGTATCTCGGTATCACGTGTAGGTTCTAGTGCTCAAACAAAAGCCATGAAAGCAGTAGCAGGGAAGATCCGTCTTGAGCTCGCGCAGTTCCGCGAACTTGAAGCCTTCATGCAGTTTGCGTCTGATCTCGACGCTGACACCAAAGCTCGTATCGACAGTGGTCGTAAATACGTCGAGATGTTGAAGCAAACCCAAAACAACCCAATGCCGTTTTACAAACAGGTGGTATCTATTTATGGAGCCAATAATGGACTGTTTGATGGAGCCAAACCAGATGCTGTCCGCGCTATCGAAGATGCCTACCAGGATTTCATGGAGCGTGACCGCAAAGCGACTGTAGACGCAATTGCAAATTCTCGTGCCTTAGCTGACGAAACTAAAGCCGAGCTTGATAAATCAATAGTGGATTTCAAAGAGGCGAACAGTAACTTGTTTACTGCGTAAATTATATGATGAGGCTACCTAATTTAAAACAATTATTTCGCTACATCTATTTGATAGTAATTGGTTTTTTAATAGGTTTAATTGTTAGTATTAACTTTTTACCAAATCCTAGGTTAGCTAATGTCATTTTGATGAAAAATCACAAAATTGAACAGCAGCAACGAATGATTGACGGGCTTTTAGAAGAACTCCCAACGCAGAATTAAATACGTATGGCACTCAAACAAATTAAAAACAAAATAATTTCCACCAAGAAAACCGGTAAAGTTACCAAGGCGATGGAAGCGGTGTCAGCGGTAAAAATGCGCAAGTCACAAGCTCGTGCTTTTGATAGTCGTCCGTACGTGCACGCTGCCATGCGGATTTTGTCGCGTCTGTCACAGTCTGGAGATGTGACTACACACCCGCTCGCCCAAAAACGAGATGTCGGGAAGAAACTAGTGGTGATGGTCACAAGTGACAAAGGTCTCGCTGGGAGTGTAAACAGTGCCATCATTAAAACGGTTGAGACAATGGTGCGTAATGGCGAGCAATTTGATGTCATTACAATTGGTCGCAAAGCCACTGAGTTTGCTGCTCGTGCTAACCTCACTGTCTTAGGGCAATTCACCAACGTCAGTGACGACGTGACCGTGGCTGATGTATACAATATGGCCGATGTAGCCCTCACCGCGTACAAAGGTACTGAAACCTATAGTAAAGTCGAAGTGGTCTACCAAAACTTTATTTCTACATTTGAGCAAGAGCCAACCAAACGACAAATCCTCCCGCTTGATCCTGCAGAAATTCACTACATTATGCAGGGTATTAAACCCAAAGTAGGGAAGTTTAGTAATGACGCAGTAGCAGCTGATACGGTCATTAACTACGAAATTGAACCAAGCGCTTCTGCCGTGCTTGATGTACTGATTCCACAATTAGTACAAATCATGCTCTTCTATGCGTTACTGGAGAGTAAGGCATCAGAGCACAGTGCTCGAATGGTGGCGATGAAAAATGCAACTGATAAGAGTAAGGAAGTAACCAAGTTTCTCACCTTGAAATACAACAAAGCCCGACAAGCTGCTATTACGGCCGAAGTGGCAGAGATTACGGGTGGTATGGAAGCTATGAAAAAATAATTATGAAATATCTTAATAAAATTTTTGTTTTGCTTATCGCTTTTATTTCTTATCTAGGTTCAACATGGATTTTGTTTGAGACATTTAACACAAGTGATGGAATGAAAATATTAGGAATTGTAATTTCATTAGCACTTGCGGTATGTGTCTATAAAATTGTGAATCATTTTGTCGGCAAGCAGAAGTAGTTCTAAGTAGGGAGAGCCTCACGGGCTCTCACTACTCAGTGGTACTGAGTCTTTATTAAAAAATTATAAAAATTATTATGAACAAAGGAACAATTACGCAAATCATCGGTCCGATTGTTGACGTGCACTTCACAGAAGGTGTGCCGGCACTACTTAACGCGCTTACTGTAGCTACCGGTGACGGCGGCACGATTACGCTTGAAGTGGCTCAACACGTGGGCT
The DNA here is from genome assembly GCA_043771035.1 of Candidatus Kaiserbacteria bacterium. Taxonomy (GTDB): domain Bacteria; phylum Patescibacteriota; class Minisyncoccia; order Phycocordibacterales; family UBA918; genus OLB19. The sequence goes on from JAYVHQ010000046.1 coordinate 13,768, forward strand.
TAGATCGCGTGCGTGCCATCGCGATGCAAGATACACAAGGGCTCACTCGCGGTATGGAAGTGCTTGATACCGGTGACGCTATTTCGGTGCCAGTTGGTACCGAGTCGTTAGGCAGACTCTTTAACGTACTGGGACAAACCCTTGACGGTAAAGGTGAAATTACTACTGCACCAAAGCGAGGCATTCACCAAGAGGCACCGGCGTTTGTTGAGCAATCAACCAGTACTGAGGTGTTTGAAACGGGAATTAAATCAGTAGACTTGCTCGCGCCGTTTATCAAGGGAGGGAAGGTGGGACTCTTTGGCGGAGCGGGTGTAGGGAAGACTGTGCTCATCCAGGAACTAATTCACAACGTGGCGTCCGAGCACGGCGGGTACTCAGTATTTGCCGGAGTAGGGGAACGCGTTCGGGAAGGAAATGACTTGTACCACGAAATGAAAGACTCGGGTGTGCTTGATAAAACCGCACTGGTGTTTGGACAGATGAACGAAGTGCCGGGAGCGCGGGCTCGCGTTGGACTCACTGGTCTGACGATGGCCGAAGCATTGCGTGACGAAGGAGGCAAAGACGTACTGTTCTTTATGGACAACGTGTTCCGGTTTACTCAGGCTGGACAAGAAGTGTCGTCACTTCTCGGACGGGTTTCTTCAGCAGTAGGGTACCAACCAACTCTCGCCGAAGAAATGGGTAAGATGCAGGAACGTATTACTTCAACCAAGAAAGGTTCAATTACTTCAGTCCAGGCTGTGTACGTGCCAGCAGACGACTTGACCGACCCAGCGCCAGCAACCACCTTCTCACACCTCGACTCAACGGTAGTACTTTCACGTCAGCTCGCATCACTCGGTATTTACCCAGCGATTGACCCACTTGAAAGTAACTCGTCAGCGCTTGACCCAATGATTGTGGGCGCGGAACACTATAGGGTGGCGCAGGGTGTGAAGCTCGTGCTACAACGCTACAAAGACCTCCAAGACATCATCGCGATTCTTGGTATCGAAGAATTATCCGAAGAAGACAAAACCACCGTCTACCGCGCCCGAAAAATCCAACGTTTTATGAGTCAACCATTTAGTGTGGCTGAAGTGTTTACCGGAGCACCTGGAAAATACGTGTCATTAGCGGATACAATTCGTGGTTTCGGCGAGATTCTTGATGGTAAGCATGATGAGAAGGGGGAGCAAGCTTTTTATATGAAAGGCTCGATTGATGAAGTGGTGTAGCAATAGCGGGCAATCTGCTTTGTTGTACTTCGTAAAATAACTTTCATCGTATAAAAATACGTCTCAAATTATTTCACTCGCACGCTGCGCATCTTACCCACTCTAGCTCCACCTGAGCTAGTCACAAACAAAACTAAATAAAAAATTAATCATGGCAAAATTATTAAAATTAACTATCTCTAAAGTCGACGCACCAGTCTTTGACGGGGACGTAGTTTCAGTGACCGTACCGGGAACCGAAGGGGAAATGACTATCCTCGCAGATCACACCGCCCTTATCTCGGTTCTGAAAGCCGGTACTATCACAGTGCTCACGGAAGCCGGTACCAAAGAAACATTCGACGTCATCTCTGGCACCCTTGAAATCAGTAATAACCACGCTACAGTTTTAATTTAAAACACTATCGTTAGTTTGAGGGCGGCTAAACCCTTCTCAAACGTTCACTATTTCATAGTAAAACCTTCCATTCGAATGGAAGGTTTTACTATGAAATTTTCTATCGTAATGTGCGTATTATAAGTATAATTACAATATATGGATAATAATAAAGTTGCTATGATTGCGGTTGGAGCAGGGATTGTTGGGTTGCTCGTTGGATTAGCAGCGAGTTCTTTTGATAGAGATGAACGTGGTGATAAGTATGGACACGACATGATGGGAAGCGGAGATTATGATAACAAAGGCGGTATGATGGATAGTCGTGGTAAGGAAAGTCAAGACAATCGTTCAGGCATGATGGGTGGGGCACACATGATGCCAGATGGGACAATGATGGGCGGAGATGGAATGGGAATGGGTATGATGGTCGCAAGTGAGCAGGAATTTATTATGGGTATGATTCCGCACCACGAAGAGGCGATTGAGACCGCCAAGGAAGTCATTGCCCGGGGCGGGAGTACGCCTGAGATTAAAATGCTGGCAGAGAACATCGTCAAAGCCCAAGAATCTGAAGTTGCCCAAATGAAAGACTGGTACAAAAATTGGTATGGCAAAGACTATGTAGCTGATGGTAAATATAAACCAATGATGCGACAGCTCGACAACCTCTCTGGCGCAGCCCTCGATAAGGTGTTCCTCTCCGACATGATTATGCATCACCAGATGGCTATCATGATGGCTAAAAGTGTCGATGCTCATATAGAGCACTCTGAAATCAAAACTCTCTCTACAAATATCAAGACTACTCAAAGCGCAGAAATCGAAACAATGCAGAATCTCCTCAAAACCTTAAGTGAATAATTTAAAGTAATTTACCCTCGAAATACCTTTCAATCGATTGAAAGGTATTTTAGTTGACTTTTGTTTTTTTGTTTAGAGTAGTCGTTAGTAGTCCTGTAAATGGAGGAAAAAATGAGCAAAGTCCCAACCACCCGAACGCATGTTACATTTTCAAAAAAACTTGACGAGGCATCTCAAAGGATTCAAGATAGACAAGGTCTTACCACGACATCAGATGTCGTACGAATTTCGGTTATGACGATGGATGTGTTGACCGAAATGATTGAAAAGGGCGGAATTTTGCGAGTCGTGTACGCTGACGGAACTAGTGATAGAGTGCTTTTGATTTAGCAAGCACCGTAAACAAAAAAGCCCTGCTTTGCGTTTGCGGGGCTTTTTTACTTTTTAATTATGAGACTGGTGAGTTAGAGTGAAATGCTGTCGGCTGAAGACTTCTCTAGACCTTCTTCTTTTGGTACCTCTACTTTGCAGGACGTTTTGGCGGTACTTTTAAAAGTTTCCCAAGCTGCTTTACGACTACTCTTTAGCTGTTCGTGGGCTGACTTAGTGGCTGTTTTTGAAGTCTTCCAAACTGCAGTCAGTGCCTGATGTCGTTCTTTGGCATCAGTAATGTTCCAAGCGTTTACTAATCCTGACTTTCGGGTAGCCAGAGCTTCTGTCATTTTTGTAGTAAAGGTAGTCCAGGCACTAGCGACGCTTGTTTCTCTTGTTGCAACAGCTGTGGCCATACAAGTACGGTCAACGGTACTACTAGCGTTCTTAACTTTTGGTGTACTACTGGCTTTGTCACCACCACGCATCTTCATTGACTCAAATTGAGCAGTGAGGGTTTGCAGTTGTTGGGTTAGGGTTTGCAGGTCAGGTGTAGCTGCGTGTGAACTGGTTGGTACAACGAGTAATACTGCGAGTGCAAAAATACCTATAATTTGTTTCTTCATATTGATTTAAAATTAATGTGTAAAACTTAATCTAAATTATACTACACCAAGACTGAGCGGTATTAGCCCAGTATACATTAAATAACTTTTGGGTGTTTTGTTGCGTTATAGTATGTATGAATAATAAATTACCTTTACGATACTTCGTTATTACTAGTGTCATATTAGGAACTGGACTACTGTATATTTCAGATTTTTTCACAACAGAAGAACGTGTGCTATCCAAGACTGAGGCTTACGTTGATGGCGCTACTCCGACAGATATAGCGGAATGGGAAATGTATTAAATTACTTCTGACACCCAGGACAATAATGAGTGCCACGACCGGCGCAGCGGATTTTAATAATGGTGGTTTGGCAACGGGGGCAGGGGGTACCTTGCTTGCCAAAGACTTTGAGGAATTGGGTGAAGTTTCCGATATTACCATTGCTATCTACAAAATGTTGAAATGTTGTACCTCCAACCTTGATCGATTCGTTCATGACCGCGCCGGCTGATTTTGCGAGTAATTTAGCCTCTTTATCAGTAAGCATGTCCGCACGACGTGTAGGGGCAATTTTGGCTCGCCAGAGGGCCTCATCGACGTAGATGTTACCCAAACCTGCCACAAATGATTGATCAAGAAGAGCAGCCTTGATGGGTGTTTTTCGGCGCTTGAGGGCGGTGGTAAATTGCGGGACGTCAAAATCAGGATTAATTGGTTCAGGGCCGTACTTTGCTTTAGTAATGGCAAGTTCTTTTGCTGTTGCTAGTTTAAGATACCCAAACAAACGCATGTCGTTGAAATAGAGCGTGCCCGCAGTTCCAAAATGGATAGCGAGACGAGAATGTTTGTGGGGGAAGCCAGAGCCTTCACTTTCAGTCATTGAGTGTCCGCCGCCAATCACAGCGCCCTTAGTATCGATAAAGAAAAACTGCCCCGTCATTTTAAGGTGACCCAACATAAACATATCGGCATTATCTTTGAAACAAAAAATCATCAGCTTGCCAATTCGGTCGATATGATCAATCGTCTGTCCAACGATTTTTTTACTAAAGTTTTTGTCACCAGCCGTAGTTTTGGGGTGATAGATAGTCACGCCAGATACAGTTTTACTGCGTAGTTTATGGAGTAACTGCAATCGTACCGTTTCGACCTCAGGGAGTTCTGGCATAATGAGGGTATTTTACTGCACATCAGCATCTAATGCGAGTCTACAAAATTGTAGATTTATAAATTTTACCTAACGTTGAATCTAATATTACAAATCTGTTATACTGAGGATATGGTTATGGAAATAGCAACACAGGTAGGCAATCCTCTCATTAGGTCATCCTCCAAAGATGTTATTAATTCTAAAAATAAAATAGTACAGAAACTAGTTCAAGACCTCACTGACTCTATGCGACATCATGAGTTGGTCGGTATGGCAGCACCGCAGATTGGGAAGAGTATTCGAGTGTTTGTGACTGAAATCCGAAAGACAAAATTACGAAAGAGTCAGGATGTAGACAAACTGAGAGTCTTTATCAACCCAAAGATAATTCGTCGTTCAAAAGAAAAAGTCAAAGGCTGGGAAGGTTGTGGAAGTGTTGCGTCGGCTCAATTATTTGGAATGGTAAGCAGACCTAAAAGTATTACTGTGCGAGCTCTCGATGAGAATGGCAATTCGTTTACCCTTGAAGCTACTGGTCTGTTAGCCCGTGTAATACAGCACGAATTTGACCATATAGATGGAGTTGTATTTACTGATAAGGCAGATGTAAGCACATTTATGAGTCGAAATGAGTATTTAAAACTTCAATCAAAGAAATAGAAGAAGTAAAAAACCGGTCGTGAGACCGGTTTTACTGTTAGCCTTCGCAGCTGACACACATTGATTCGCTCGCCATGTGGATGCGCGGTTTCGTGGGTGAACTTGCCGCTACTTCTGGTAAGTCAAAATCGATATCAAAGGTGTTATGTGCCATATAAAAGTATTTTAGCACGTGGCTAAAATGTAAATCGGGACGGGGCTGTGCATAGCGTTGGTCAAGTTACTATTTTGTCGGTATTCTGATACGAAATAGACGGTCGTCAAGTTAGTTGTTTGCACCGACGTTAACGAGTTAACTTAAAGGTGATATAAATACCAATAATTGCACCAATAGCGTTGCCCAAGAGGGCACTAAAGGAAAATGTTCCCGCTCCCCATAAAATACTTGGTAAATAGCCGCCAATCAGACCACCTACAAACATCCCAAAATAAATAGTGCGTTTTGATTCCATATCTCGTAATAGTAGCACAGCTATAAATCAAAAAATCTTAGGGATGGCATCCCTAAGATTTTA
>JAYVHQ010000047.1:0-4900 GCA_043771035.1 Candidatus Kaiserbacteria bacterium
AGCTTACAGAGGCTGTCCACTTCTTGGATTTTCAAAGAAAATCTCAAGAAGTCTTGCAAAATGCTCCCAGCATTTTTCACCCAGACTTTCTCACTCGCAGAGACAATCAAAGATGGAGTTCTTTGTCTGTATGACGAGGTAAATTCTATCAAGAGCAACAAAAATACTTCATCTGTAAGGTTCTGTATACAAGAAGGTAATTTAGTCCTGAGACACGGTACAATATGGGTAATGAGCGCACATTCCTTGGCGTTGGTACTTAAAGCAGTTTTATTTGTTGCTGTTTTGTCTTGTGCGGCTGTGGTCATTCCTGATTTGTTATTTGCGGGCAAGATGCAGCAGTATAAGGATACAATTTCTAATTCTGGACCGGGGCAATTAAGTAATCATACGCTCTCGTTTGGCATACTGACTGATGTGGCGCCAGGAGGATACATCGAGTTTATTCCACCAGCTGGTTTTGAAATTCAAAACTCGATAAACTTTACTGAGCGTAATGTCGAGCTGATTATAGATGGTGTACCTCGGAGTATCGGACCAGTGCAAAATGCGACTGATGATTTGGTGGAAATATTTCCTGGTAGTCCCGGTATGATTCGGTACAGTCTTAATACTACTACGGGGATCAATAACGGCTCGTCGATTCAATTTAAAGTCGGCAACCATACGAGTACTGCAGTACCTTTTACGTATATATTTAGTCCAGGAGTAGGGACAACTACAATAGCGACAGATATAAAACCAATCAAGAATGGTCCAGATGTTGGGACGCACGAAGTAGATTTTAAAATCTATGACGGCGGGGTGGTGGCGAGCGCCGGTTTTTTGATTGCGATTGTAGACACCGTTGGAGTTGGGCCAGTTGACTCGACTGAGTTGATTCCTCCACTGCGGTTTAATGGAGCGCCGGTAATTTTTGTAGGTGGTACGACACAGTCAGTCGAGTTGTCACTCGAAACAGATGAATTTGCGGTGTGTAAGTATTCCACAGTAGCGGGTGTTGCCTATAGTGCGATGTCAAATACGTTTACAAATACGGGCACTATTATTCACACGAGAATAATTCCCGTGACACCGCAAACTAGTTATTCATTTAAAGTGCGGTGTATAGACGACGAAGGAAACTTTAACATCGATGACTACTTGATTGAATTTTTATTGGGTGCCATTCCAACAGGAACACCAACCACAACTGGCTCGACGACTAATGCTGGTTCCGGTTCTGGAACAGGAACAAGTGGTTCGGGTTCCGGTTCAGGTTCAGGTAATACTTCAGGTGGTTCAAATGGCTCAGGCGGAACTCCAGGTAGTCAAACCGGTAGTGGTGGTAGTGGTGGCGGTGGTGGCGGTGGTAGCGGTAATAGTAATGGCACTAGCGGTGGTGGCGGATTTGAAGGTGTGGTAGGACCATACCGGAGTGGCGATGGGCAAGTGACCATCACTGGTTTTACAGCCCCGCGAAGTGCCGTTACGTTTTTGGTGGATGGAAAAATTGCCAAAACAGCTACCGCCGGAGCAGATGGAGAATATACCGTAGTTCTTGATTTGATTGCGCGTGGTGCCTATACCTTTGGTGTGTATTCGACTGATGTCGCACGAATAAAATCATCGACCTTTAGTACTTCGTTTACCGTGACGGGAGCCCGCGCTTCTAATTTATCAAATATTTTGATACCGCCTTCAATTCTCGTTACTCCCGATCCAGTGACTCCAGGAACAGCTCTGACTATATCTGGGTATACAATCCCTAACGCTACCGTTACAATCGAAAACGAAAAAGAGGGGAGTGCTGTTACGCGTAAAGTCTTTACCGCCCTCTCAAACAGTAGTGGGTTCTGGAGTACTGCCGTTGACACCAATGGATATACCAATGGCACCTATAAAGCTCGCGCTAAAGCTACTCAAGCCAGTGGTCTGCAAACAAACTTTTCCAACTATCAATTATATGGAGTCGGACAAGCAGCTAATCGTCCACTCAATACCGATCTAAACCGTGACGGTAAAGTAAACCTCGTCGACTTTTCTATTCTCCTCTTCTGGTGGGGGACTGCCGGTGGAGATTCTAATCCTCCCGCTGATATAAACAGCGACGCGAAGGTGAATTTGACGGACTTTTCTATTCTCCTCTTCAATTGGACCGGCTAAAGAGTTGTTCCAAAAATGATTCATTTCGTTGTTGCACTGCGGTAAAATTTTATTCACCGTACATTAGGTACGGCTCACAAAATTTTCCTTCTTGCGAAAGCTCAACGAATCGCTTTCTCACTAGAACTGAATTCATTTTAGAAACAACTCTAGTCTCCACGTTTGTATCTTTAACCAATACACTCGCCAACTCAATTACTTTCGGTAATGCCTAATGCTATGTGGGAAACTATCGAGTCGTACTTATATATGTACTATAATAATTGAAACTATGTCATTTTTACAACGTCTCAAAGGTTGTGGCGTTAAGTCAGACGAGGCACTACAATCAAGTGAAGAAGAAACTGCGGTCGATAAAGTAGCGCAGCTTGATGTTGATGTGTTTCAAACTGAACGGACGATTGTGATTTATGCCCAGGCGGCGGGGGCTGATATGAATGATGTCCATGTATCGATTGAGGGCGACGCCGATATTGTGCTGATTGAGGGAAGAAGAATCAGGCCGGAGTTCATAGTATTTCCCAAGAGTAAACCCCACGGTTCTTATTTTACCGAGGAATGTATCTGGGGTGATTTCTATAGAAGGATTATTTTACCTGAGAGTGTAGAAATTGAGAAAGCTGAAGCTAAAATAAAAAATGGTGTTTTGATTCTAATTCTTCCCTTACTAAAACCAGAAGAGAAAGAAAAAGTGAAATTAAAAATTACACCGGACCGTAAACGCTCGAGAGTATAACTATGATGAAAATGCAACCAAGTAAAAATGTTCTTATGTTCTCAATTTCACTAAATTTAATAAGTCGTACGCTCGGTATAGTTTTAGCTGTCTGTTTTTTCATATTTCAGGTATCTTTTGCTCAAGCAGCTGATATCTTGATGGCTCCAGCTACTGGAAGTTATACGGTCGGTCAAACATTTACCGTAGCCGTGCGGGTGTCGCCGGCCGGCTCAAGTGTTAATGCTGTTGAGGCCGGTCTTAAATTTAACCCGGCGGTTTTGTCAGTCGTGAGTGTCAGTAAAGACGGTTCGATTTTTTCACTCTGGACAACTGAGCCAGCTTTCTCAAACACGGCGGGAACAGTGACTTTTGGCGGAGGGAGTCCCGCTCCGTTTACTGCACAGTCAAATTTACTCAATGTAACATTTAGAACTTTGGCGGTTGGATCGGGATCGCTTACGGTGAGTAATGCTTCTGTATTGGCAGCTGACGGTCGCGGGACTGATGTCTACAAAAATGGTTCAACCGGTACGTATACTGTAGCCGTGGGGACAACGCCACCTCCGCCTACACCTACACCACCAACTGAAACTCCTACACCAAAGCCAAAGCCAACTGAAAGTCCAGCTGCTGAAGAAGCCATTGTGTTTGGAGATCCTCCGCGGGCACCTGAAGTCGGATCACCGACCTTTCTAGATCAGGAACTTTGGTATAAAAATACTGAGGGAGCTTTCTCCTGGACATTACCGTTTGATGTTAATGTCGTCGCGGTAGAGTTATCTACGAGTTCTGAAAATCAACCGGACAAAAATAAAGATGCTGTGTACGATCCCCCTATCGATGAATTTAAAGTTAATCGTGAGAATATTTTTGACGGGGTGCAGTATCTTAGTATTAAGTATAAAAACCAAGTTGGTTGGGGAGCAGTACTCAATCGTAAGATTCAAATTGATACTACCGCACCGGAAAATTTTGTGATTGATGTGAGAGCGGCTAATTCAACCACTGGTTTTCCGCAGTTGAATTTTGAAGCTATCGATAAAACTTCGGGCATTGATTACTATGAGATGACTATTGCTGACAAGGAGCCGTTTAAAGTGACGCCTGATGAAGCAAAAATTGGGTACTTACTACGTGAGCTCGAAGACGGTACGTATACGATCAAAGTAATTGCTTTTGACAAGGCTGGTAACTCAAGAGAGGGTACGGTAGCGGTACTGATTACAGCTGGCTGGATTAAACCAGCCGAAGTGATAGAGGAGGTGACCCTGTGGGACTTCCTCACTCCAAGCAATTTGTTTATTCTTTTCTTGTTACTTACTATTGTGATGCTACTCGCCTACCTATGGTATGACCGTAAGCAAAATAAAATTAGAGAAGAAAAATTAAGACGCGAAACCAGAGAGATTCAAGATCAAATGGAAAAAATATTCTCTGCTCTAAGAGATGAAATCTATGATCAAATCAACTTGATTACTAAACGACCAAGACTGTCACAAAAAGAAAAAGAAGCGGTGGAAGGACTCAACCAAGCACTCGAAGTATCTGAGACCTTGATTGAAAAAGAAATCAATGATGTAAAGACAATATTGAAGTAAAAATCTTCTTCAATCCCCAGAATTTGTTTATATAACGCGCAGGCTTTACCGCCTGCGCGTTATACTATTATGAGCCGCGCTTTCTATGTGCGAGGCTTTGGAGTTTTTCTGTGAATATACTGTCGAAATTACTAAGGAAATCAACGATTATTTCGCTACTGGCATTGGTGCTTGTTTGTGGTTTTTTTGTGTATGCGTATGTTGATCGCACGGTCTATACTACGGAACAATTGGTTATTATTCCTGGTAAGGTAACTTCTGATACGTGGTTGGGTCTTGAATCAGTTTTGGTGCAGGATATTTCGGAATACTCGCTCTATCAAGATTTTACACAAAAGAACTCAGCTTATATTTCTGAGCTGGGACTCTTCTCATCACAAGAGAGTGAAAATGCTCCTACACCCGAAGTTCCTAACGAGGTCAATAGTAAGGAGACAGC
>JAYVHQ010000048.1:0-8081 GCA_043771035.1 Candidatus Kaiserbacteria bacterium
CAAGGAGCATACAAAAATCAGTCAGAAATGATTGAAATTGCATCAATTCCATCACTTCAGGTATTGCGTGGAATGTTTGTTAATGTACTTAACTCACCAATCCAAGGATTGGTTGTGTCACTCAACGCAATCGCAGACAAGAAGTCTTAAAACCAATATCTCACCCAATCTGCATCGTTGTACTGCGAAAATTTATGTTCACCATACGATTAGTATGGCTCACAAAAATTTTCTTGTACGCCTCGCATTTCGGGCAACCTATTGATTTTAATGAGATTAATTACAAGATTTGAAGTTAAAAATTAAAAATTATATGTCAGAAGATGAATGAGGAAAAGAGCGTAAGCGACTATTCCGAATTTAGTTCCGAATTTGCTCCTTCCTAGAGCAAATTCTTGGAACACTCTGATTAACCAATAAAACCAATTACTATGTCAGAAGAAAATACAAACAAAGAAGCTGTAGTAGTTGAAGAAACTGCAGCTCCAGTAGCTGAAGTAGCTGCTACACCAGCAGCTGAAGTAAAAGAAGCTGTTGAAATCCCATCAGAATTCAAAGCTCTTATCGACCAAGTAGAGAAAATGTCAGTTCTAGAACTGCACGCTCTTGTAAAGGTTCTTGAAAAGCACTTTGGCGTATCAGCTCAGGCTGTAGCCGTAGCTGGTCCAGCTGCAGCTGCCGGAGGAGATGATGCTCAATCAGAGTTCACTGTAGAACTTACAGAGTCAGGAGCGCAAAAAATCGCTGTTATCAAGGTAATCAAGGAAGTACTGGGCTTGGGTCTCAAGGAAGCCAAGGACCTCGTTGACGCCGCTCCTTCAGTAGTTAAGGAAAACATGAAGAAAGAAGATGCTGATGCTTTGAAGGCTAAGCTCGAAGAAGCTGGTGCGAAAATTACTTTGAAATAAGTTATTTTAAATAACAAAAGAGCGTCCGCAAGGACGCTCTTTTGTTATTTACAAATCTTGTGATAGTCTACATTCGGCAAGCAACCAAGGGGAGAAGCTTATGACAACGTTGCCTCCGATCGCACGTGCACTGTTTGAAGCGGCCAATGAGGCTGCCTCAAAAGATTTCGATACACCCGACAAGACGAAGAAGACCGCACTCCACGAGTGGCTGTGTGCCGAGGTGAAATTTGCTGACGCTGTCGGCATAGGTTTCGTCCTTGCGCCCAAGGAGGAGCCGCAAGAAGATTGGCTGTGCCAAGCGTTTCAGCAGATTGCTGCAGTCTTGTGTCAGATGCGTCACTACCAGTTTGGTGATCAAATCCAGGCTATTACCTGATATGTGAAGCTATTCAAGCCCGGCCAATGATGTTTGCAATTGCGACATCGGCCGGGCTTTCTGTATCCCTTTAATATTTTATTGCAGGTTGTTTCAAAGATTGTGATTGTACATCTAGATACAGGCTGAGTTGTATTAAAATATGTTTTGTAATTTTGTGATTGAGTTAAGTGATCAAAATGACATGGTAGACTTGTATCTATATGAGCAGTAATATTAATTTATCGCGATTTAATAACATTATGATTTTTCTTATTTTGCTGGTCATTTTAATGGTAATTATAGGGAGTGTGATTTGGTCGAATTATCAATCCAAGTATACAGTCAAAGACGAAGTTTCCAATGTGAAATTTGATAGTACTGATATAGCAGATATTAATGGTAAGATTAAGTCACTTTCTAGTCCTCTAGATCCATTACGCAATGAACCGAAAAATAAATTAGATGTTTTTATGTATACCTACCAAATTACTCCAGATACGTATACGTTATCTGAAGAAAAGCGTTCGCTATTATTTACCTTACTGGAAACTGCTCGCATAGAATTTAATGCAAATTTACATACATCACAACAGGCGTTGTCGTTGTCAGAGTATGCTCTAGCAATAGCGCCGGTAAATCCTTCTGAAACTAATGGTGGTGACGTGGTGACGATTTATGCGTTTCCAAGAGAATACACTAAAGATAGATCCGATTGGTTTGAGGGGGTATTGCGTGACGGATATGCTTTTGAGCATACAGTTGATGGTGGAGGAAATAGCTATTTTGAAGCACAAGTGAACGTAACCACCGGAACGGTCATCAGATTTAAGACTCATGCGGAAGCGTTATCACCAATCAAACCAACGCTACGTTCTTTTGGCAACTATACATATATATTTATGCCAAAATATTTTGCTCTGGCACCAGAACAGTTAAATGCTATATTTGCTATACTTGAAAATACAAGAAGTGAATTTAATAAAAACATTCATAGTAGTCGTATGGCCTGGCCACTGGCGGACTATGTTTTAGTGATAGTCCCGGTAAATCCTATTATAGCCCGCACAGAAAATGTTGTTGTGGTATTTGGGATTCCGCGCGCGAAAAGCGAAACAGACCCTAATTGGACAGATTTAGTTTTTTTGAGAGATGGGTATGCGTTGGGACTAGGTGTCCGTGATGGCGGACCTGGGTATTTTACAGCAGAAATAAATCTGACAACTAGCACTAGTAGTAAGTTTAGTACAAATGGTGAAGCCTAATCAATACAGTAATTTAATCAGTTTTGATCCAGTAGTTGTAATGGAAGTAATTATCAACAGTCATTACGTACATTTCCGTTAAGTATCATAATAAAATATTTTTTCAAACGAGGTTAGTTAGGGGTAGTGTAAAGGGGTGTCACTCCTCTAATTTTGCCAAATAAACCACAGTCTTTTGCTAAAAATGCAAGACTTTATGGTGTAACCCCTCACACCATCTGCGATCATCCAGTAATCCCAACATCTTTGCGTGAGAAGTGACTAAATATTCTGTAAAATCTGGATTGCTTCGTTTGCACTTCATACTGAAGCTGTACAAGTTGTCGCTCTTTTTACAAAAGAGCTGGCAACTACTTGCGAAAATCTCCCAGATTTTCTCACTCGCAAAGACGAACGTGACATATTATTATTTGGAGAGTGTGAGGGGTTACTTTATGGTAATATAAAAGTACATGAAACTATCCCCAGTACCATTACGCACCTACCAAGCAGTTCAAGAAGCGGTAGCTCATAAATTTGTTGACAAGCCACAGTTTAGCTACAGCGCCTTGGTGCATGACACGCTCACGCCACCAGAATTAGTGTGTTGGCTGATTGATGAGTTGTATTTAAGTTTGTGGGGCGATTTTTCTGGCTGGTTTGATCGTTTTGTAAATTTGGAAGTTTCGGAACGTGATATCAGACCAACCCTACAAGCAGTGTTTGCTTGCGCTACTAAAGAGTATCCGTTTTGTGTCGAAGCCTTCGGGTATCTGCTGGCGCGCAAAACATTTTCTATCAATCGGGTGGATATTTTTAAGCAATTATATAGTGCTCGCGAGGGTGATTTTATAGCTTTGCGTGAGACCTTGGTCTCACGCTGGCCAGATGAGGTAGATCCAATTGTACTGCCGGCAGTAACTGAGGTTGCTCGGACTTCTGTGTTGAAAAGAGCGGTGACAAAGCCAATGTTTCCCAGTGCAGAGATATCACTTTTGTCATTCATAGGTAGTGAAGGCAGGTTACAAAAAGGAGCGTTGGTGGCTCAGGTGGTTGAGAAGCTATGGTCTGCCCGCATCAGTGATCGTGATTTGGTGGATGCATACAACACATTAGGGTCTGTCCCGACTGATAGTGACTTTCTGAATCAACTCGAGCAGACGCTCACCGTACTACACGATTCGGCATACGATGCGTACCAGACATTTTTACGTTCGCTCACACCACCTCCGTGGTGGAAACAGACAGGAACGATGTGTGTTCAGGCCGATTTGTCCTTAGAAGTAAAGACCTATTTAGATACCTTGGGTGTGCTGTATGTGGACTGCTCCCAGGCAGCAGCTGAACACGTACCTATTTCCGATCTCTTGCGCCCAGTGCTACGACAAGACCCAGATTTCATTCTCCTTGATGCGAGCATGGTAATTAGTGCAGATATAGATTTCATTACAGAAGTTGTAGCCTTGGGAGCGGGCCGGCTCATTTTCTTTGGTGAAAATGAACTCCTGGCTGACCTTTGATGATCTTAATTAACATCCTACTCGTAAGCTTGTGGCGCTGGTCTTTTCTAGTGAAAGATGGTATCTTTGCGAACTAATAGAAAGGGAGAAAATGAATATATTGGTAGTGCCGGCTTCAAAATCGGATTTAACTAAGCAAAAATACGAAAGACAAAAAAATCTCGTAAATCTTATTGCTTGGTTTCGGGAGGAATTAAAGCAAAATATCGTGGCGCTGAGAGCCTTTGGCCATCACGATGATTCCGTTCTAGAAGATCGAAGTTTATTGTTGTTGGAACTTACCAAATCACTCTATAACCAAAGAATGTCAGACAGGGGACAAATTTCCTTGGCGGCTGTTGCTTAAGTGGGTAAAAAAGACGTATGTCGGGTTAATTTGGACCCGGCATTTTTTGTGGGCATCACACAAGCGAACCCGTCAAGACTGTGGATGGGGTGTTTGGTGTTAAAATGGGTGAACAATATTCTGATATGGCTGATCCACTTTCTATTCTGTTTGGCAGTACCGCCCGGGTAAAACTACTGCGGTTTTTCCTATTTAACCCGTCCAAGGAATTTACGTTTGATGAAATTAGCAAACGAGCCCGGCTCGTGCGCCGGACAGCTCGAACTGAAATGTCGGCACTCGAAAAAGCTGGGGTGATTGTAAAGCGCCAGATGTACGTTCTGATTGATGGTAAAAAGAAAAAGATGAAGGTGCTCGGGTTTGCTTTGAATAAAGATTTTGAGGAACTACAGGCCCTGCAGACATTTTTATTTGAGACAGCGCCTATTGATGGCAAGAATCTGCTGACGCACCTGCGTAAGGCTGGTACGATTGATTTCCTCGTTATCGCTGGGGTATTTGTGCGCGAGTTCGAGCAGTCGCTTGATGTACTGATTACCATGAAGAAAATATCCCAAGCTAAAATTGAAACGGCTATTCGTGCGCTTGAGTCTGAGATTGGGATGGAGATCCGGTTTGCCCTAATGGATAGCAGTGACTTGTTGTACCGTGTCGGAATGAATGACAAATTAACCCGGGATCTTTTTGACTACAAACACTCTATATTAGTTGATCGAATTGGCGTGCGGGATGAATTACATCGAGGGTCGTTTCGGGGCTAGACAGATTGAAATTCATGGATTGCTTCTTCGCAAGCTCATCGCAAAGACGATGTGGTTGCTAGATTGACGTTTGGGGCGCAAGGGGCTGCAACCCAAAGAGTCTTACTAAAGTGGATGTCTGGTATAATAAAAACATCATGCCATCATTACTTTTTTGGTTATTTGCTACATCTTTTGTATTTAGCTTGGTCTCGATTGGTACTTTCTGCTATCTCAAAACTACAGATTGGGGCTTTCTGTCGCTTAATGAGATAGCGCTCTCATTGTTATTACTAGTAAGTCTACTAATTTGTAGCGCTCTGTTTATCGCTGCTAGTATAATCTGGCTACTTACATTAAAACAATACAACGTAACAACTATACAAATAATTCTAATTACAGTGTTGTCTGTAGTAGCGGTAGCGTTAGTAATGTTTGCATATAGTCTCTGGGCCAAAAATCAATCCCTAGTGTCTTCTAGCGGCTTCCCGCTATTTATGCAGGAGGCAGCGATTGTGCCTGATGATTTTAAAGGTTATGGTGTTGAGTTAGAAAAAGCCGTAAAAAAAATTGCCAACCGGAAACTCCTGAGTGATTCTGAAATCGAATCAATAAAGCCACAGATCAATAGTCGTTTTGGGCAGGGGAGAACTCTACTGACCTACGCTCTCTCCAAAGGCAATAGTGAGGTCGCCGCGCAACTGTTATACGCCGGGGCAGACGTGTACCTGACTGATAGAACGGATTCATACCGAACATTTTTTACCTACATTACCGACAGTAGTCGTTTTATTGGTCCACCTAAAGCTTTTGCTGATGTCCCTCGTAATCACGCTAATAACGAAGCCTACGAACAAGCGCAGCAAGAAGTGGTTACAGATTTAGTTCGGGCTTATGTTGGTTCAGGTAGGCCGGTTGATGCTTTTATGGCTGATGGCTCACGAAAAGAGCTTCTCGATAGTGGAGAATACCATGAGCAAGAAATTGAGGCGCCTTTTGCTGCAAAACTGGCCACCTATTCTATCTGGGAGCCACTAATGGTATTAATTGATAACGGTGCCAATCCATGGCTGACTGATACTTGGAACCCGCCCCAGCCAGAAGCTTCTCGGTTTTATTTAGGGGGGAGTGTTATGGAAAGCTTAGCCTTTGGTAATTTTACAGAGACGAAACCGATTATAGATCAGCTGATACAAAAAGGTTATTTCGATAACCGCTCACCCTCTGAACTTAAAGCATTCTTTAGACATTTTGAAGGTACTATAACTGCGGAAGATGCGCTGTACAAAGTGCTAAAAACTGACATTCTAAAACGTAATCCAGAATTTGTGCTGGAGTAAGTCTGCTAGAGATGTCGGGTGTAACATCCTCCCCTGTAATGTCTTTGCGAAGTCGCAACTGAAGCAATCCAGCAACTTTGAGTAATTCATTCAAGAACGACTCCTAATTTAAGATAGCGATCGAATTACTGATAACAAAAAACCACCGCACGCAGACGAATGTCTGGTGGGTGGTAGGGGCGCCTAGGGCGCCCCTTTGAGTTGTGCGTCGAGCTCTTTTTTGATGAGCTCGCCTGGGTAGAGCGGGCAGGCTAGCTCATCCGTTTTCATTGTTGTCGCAGTACCTATTGCTTTTATTTCTGTTGCAAAGGCTGCAAAAACAATAATGAAGACAACTTTCAGAAGGAAAGTCTCCAAATGGATTATTCGTCCAGACATGGTTATACTTTCGTAGAGGCTCTTTTGAAATTTTCATCAAAGAGCGATTTAAGCCGGATTAAATAATAACACAATTTATATAAAAAAGCAAGTTTTGGGCGAAGAAATTACATCTGCTGGGTTTCAAAATTGCTAAAAATACCTGGGGACAAAAAAGGGGATAAGTATACCTATAAATATCCCGAGTAAGTGCTTGACTTTATTTATCTTTCCTATAGAATAGCCAGCACGTAACTAGGAGATTATAACAAAAGCCAGCACCGAGGAGTCTACCTTTCGCAAGTCAGGTTTACCTCCAGAGAGTACTCTGACTTTTATTTTATTCTCTCCAGGAGGTTATGAGATATTTTGACAAATCACCTGAACGAGCGTCGCGCAAAAGTTTACTTTTGCATGACCTAGTGAAGGTGAGTTGTATGGAAAACATACAATTTCATATTCTATTAGAGCACTCTTGATAAGGGAGTGCTCGCAAGTCCTGTGTGTTCGACGCACATAGGCAGGTTCATGATGTGTCACTAGCAAGCGGCATTATCATGAACACAGGTAGTGTGTTGGGTTAAGATCCCATAGAGTTAGCCTTTGCCGGCGCTCGGGTCTTTTCGTCCCCAACACACAACACAAATAGTCTGGAATAACATTGATTAGTATTTTTCGATGCCAGACACTCAAAAGTATTGTGGGCTCCGTAGAGGATAAGTTCCTCAAAAGTCCCCCTGCGCACCTAGGCAAACCTCAGGTGAAAAAAAGCGCTGAACACTCGTAACGTATAAACCGAGTGCAATGACCTGGCCAGGTCAGCGTAATAGACACGCCAGTCTTCCGAAAGGATGGTGCGTGGGGGCATGCATTAAGTTCATTGATATATCTCCGCATTTTATTAGCGGTTAGATTTACAAACAACGGAGCGAGCGCGAAATTTTCTCGCGACTCGCTTCCTCTACGGAGCTCACAATACAAACAAAATTGTACAGCGGTGTACAGAACATGTTCCTGGAAGGAAATTTCGTTACTAGCGTAACTTACTGTGGAGCGCAGCGAGTGTCGCGCCAAAATTCATTTTGGCATGACCGAGTAAGCGAACATAGAAAGGAAAGTTGGTGCACAACTTTCCTTACAGGAATGTAAGGGTTTTAGGTGGATGCCTAGGCTTCAAGAAGCGATGAAGGACGTGATATGGCTGCGATAAGTTTCGGCGAGGTGCCAAATAACCTTCGACCCGGAAATTTCCGAATGGGGAAACCCTC